>NZ_JAQVHI010000003.1:3528-102618 GCF_028696275.1 Lascolabacillus sp. | reverse complement strand
CTGAAATAGGTTTATACTTAAATCAATTTACTGTAAATTAAAAACAGCACATCCTTTAACGTTATAGATCCTTAATATTGATAAATCCCCTTGAAATGATTTTTTATTTTTCAAGGGGACTATATATATGAAAAACTGAATATGGTTTATTACAGTTTTATTGCAGCTCCGCCGGATAACCAGAATCCGGGTTGAGGAATATTACCTAAATCTACATACTTAGTGTTGAATATATTATTCGCATTAATGAATAGATCAATATTATTAAGTTTATAATTTGCTTGGACATCCAGAATAGAAAAAGGAGCATAATCAACTCTTTCACCCGGCTGTAGATCGATATAACTAACATATGAACCGTTTCTCTTCTGCCATCTAAAATTCCATGCCACTGATAAATTTTTTATCAGATCGTGATGTAATCCCACTGTCAGTTTATGACGCAAATGATTCAATATATAGTTAGATATAAGTTCATCATCTGCTCTCTCCTGATCAAGAAGCATTAGTCCCGCATTTAAAGAATTCATAGGCTGATTAATTCCAAACCAATTCTTAATATTTAATGTAAGGTTTAAATCCATACCCTTTTTGTTTATCTGAGTATGGTTAGTTGACTCCCACAATGCATCGGGCGATGGTTTCACCCAGTCGATCATATTCTTTCCCTCCATATAAAAAATGGCAATTGATCCGCTAATCAGATAATTATTGAGCTTAGCTCCAACTTCAAATGCTTCGGAAAGTTCCGACTCAAGGTTGCTGTTTCCGATGTGAGTAGCAGTTGTATAATAGAGATCGGTGAATGTTGGCATTCGACTTGCCCTGTTCCATGAACCATACAGATTCAGCTTGTCATTAACTCTGAACGATCCGTTTATTGCCGGATAGAACTCAAATTTATCAGTTACTGCTGTATTGTAGTTAATTAATCCACCCAACGAGAAAGTTACGCGATCGAGTATAAAATTATGCTCAGCAAAATAACTAATGTTTGTCCTGTTATCCGATTTAGAGTACTTACCTATAGGGTTATCAATTGTATTTCCAAGGACATTACTTAATATGCCTTCATTCCTGAACTCACCACCAAAGCTTGTGATACCCAGTTGTGATGCATACTGCAGATGTAAATTCATACCGAAAACATCACTTCTGTGATAATTGTGATCAGTATACCATGCGGGAACATCGGGTGTGCCTTCCCTAATAAGTTGAAATTCATCATAATGTCTGCTCCAATAGATGTGAGGGGTGATTTTGATTTTACCACTGCTTTCTCCCTTTACTGAAAAAAACAGACCCTGCGTATCATCATACTGATTGGGATATGCAGCTGTATAAAATGTGTTTGCTCCATATGCTTTATCATTCAGTCCCGCCTGAAAATCAATATTGGTGCCATTGACTTTAAATCTGCTCTGCCACAAGAGATTGTAAATATTGTAATCACTGTTTGGGATATAACCTGCCGATCTCTTATATCCTGCAGAGAGTGAATGTGTGGATTTATCATTTGCGAAAGAGCCTCTGACGTCAGCTCCAAACATTCCATGCATTCCACCTTCCAGTTTTGTGTAGAAGCCCGACTCATTATCTTTCTTTGTTATAATGTTAACCCCGCCGGAAAATGCACTTGCTCCATAAACAAGGGAGGATGGGCCTTGAACTATCTCTATTCGTTCAATATCTGAAAGGTTAATTGGAATGTCGAAATTGTAATGTCCTGTGTGAGGATTTGTTAGGTTAACACCGTTTAACAGGATAGCTGTCTGGTCAAAAGTACCACCTCTGAGGGATATGTCCGCCTGTACGCCGTGCGGTCCGCGTTGCAGTATATCAATACCTGCTACATAATTTAATAGATCTTCAATACTTCTGACCGGTGCACGCTCAATCTCTTTGCTTGTTATGACTGTCACCTGCTTTGCAGCCATATTTATTGGCAAAGCTACTTTGGAAGCGGTGACCACAACTTCATCAAGTTCAGTTGGAGGGATAGACTCTGAGTCGGTCTTAATAAAAATCTGTTCAACCGGATCAATTGATGCTGCATGAGCAGACATAAGTGTACAACCCGATAATACACCGATGGTTACCATCTTATGTATACTGTTGAATATACTGTATGACTTTCGTGCGAATCGTTTGAACCGAAATGCTTTAGTCTCTTTAAATTGCTTTTTATCCATATTTTATATTATTAATAACGAAGTGCAAAAATAGAAATTAATAATGAGACCAGCTTGTAATTGTATACCGTTTAAAAAGGAATAGCAATGACAGGAAGTGATAAGAGTAAGAGCTTCAGCAGTTTCAGATGAAAAATGAAAAGTGAACACTGCCATATTTTAGCTCTCTGTTGAATCGGGGATGCATTGTGAAATCGTGAGATTTTGAATGTTCCAATATCAGAAGACCATCAGGTTTGAGAAGATTTTTATCTAATATAAGATCGGGTATTGTGTCAACCTCTTTTAAATCATAAGGGGGGTCAGCAAATATCAGATCAAACTGTTCTCTGCATGAAATTAAAAATTTGAAAACATCGGCTTTTAATGGATATAGTTCACTTGCTTCAAGTTTTTCCTTTGCAATTGTTATAAATCGCCAGTGAAGCTGCTCTGATTCAACAGAAACAACGCGGCTGCATCCTCTTGAAACAAGCTCTAGTGCTATACTCCCTGTACCTGAGAACAGGTCAAGTGCAGATGTATCATCCCAATCAATATAATTATTGAGAACGTTGAAAAGGCCCTCTTTTGCAAAGTCGGTTGTTGGTCTCGCTTTAAGATTCGTGGGTACCTGAATCCTTCTTGATTTATATTTTCCGCTTATTATACGCATAAGGAAGCAATTACATCAGTTGGTAATACTCGCATCTCTTCAGCCGAAATTTTTGCTTTCGGTTTCAACTCCACTCTTTCAACATTGTTTATTAATCTCTTCAGATCGCTTATAACTGATAAGTGTGAATCGATCTCACCACATAAATAGAGGCAATCTTTGGTTTGGTCGAACGACTGTTTTTCCCAGATGCTCGCAATATAATAAGTTATATCCTGTTTGCTATTAGCGGGAAATGTTAATGCTGATAGAAGCTTATCTTCAAGATAGCTGTATATCGAAACAAAGCCATCATGAAAGTCTACAAAGCACTTTTTTTGATTTTCTTTCTGTTTGTATGTGTTAAAAAAACATAGAAGTGACGATGTGTGATGTTTAAACTCAGGATTACTTAAATGTCTTGTAAGAAAAGAATGCACATCCTCGTCCATGTTAAACAATACAGATAACTTATCAGATTCTGAAGAGTTATGAAGTATTGTACCTTTCAGATTATGGAAATTGAAATCCATAATATCCTTACTTTTTCTCTCATCGAAATAGGGTTTAGGTACGATAGTGTAATGGGGAGAAACAAGTATAACTGTGGTTTTATTGAAAGGACTGCTGAAGAATCCCTGATCAAATATTATCTTCTTGATGTTATCAATATATGATAACTTATTACTTAAATCAGTTTTCTGAAAGTGAAATATATCGGGGTTCTCAGAGGAATGAAAATAAAAAGAAAATCCATTCGGTGATAACCGAATGGATAATCTATATTTCTCTGAATTTGCTAAATCTATATTCTCCGGTAGAAACATAAATCAGTCAATACTAATTATTCCCAGTTACCTGCGTTATTGTTAGCAACTTCAAGTGAACCTACCTGCATACCTGGGAATCTCTTGCCCGGGCGATCAAGAACTTCTTGAATCTTCTGTCCAAGTAATTTCTTGTCAAGGTCTCCTAAATAATCAGTGTATGGAGTTTTTGCTTCAAATACCTGAATTGGGTAGCCTGAAGCTGTAATAAGTGAATCTACACCCATCTGGAAAGTTGTACCTGCAGGAGCATACGGAACAAATTTAATTGAATCGGGATAAAAATTAGTGCGATTTGGATAGAGAACTTCAACTGCGGGAGAGAAAATTGAGTCTCTGACTAACTGAGGGGCATTCTTTTCGTTATCCCATAAACCGGCTTCTTTTATTTTTGCTTCATTTCCAGTTCTGATAATTTCCATTGCCTTTACTTCTGTCATTCCTGATTCTAATTGAGACTCAGTAAGGTCTCCTTCTCTAACGAGTGTAGCAATCTTACCAGTTTTGATAAAATTTATAAGTGTATCAAAACTAGCGGTGTATGAGCCTGTCTGTGAGCGTAAAGCAACTTGTGCTGTTCGGATATCCATTAAGCGCTGGATAACTGCCTGATCTCGTTTTGCAACTTCAGCATTGAAATCAATTGGACCCTGGATACTTTTCCAACTTACCCAAGCTAAAAGAACAATGGCTATTGCTAAAAGCACTCTCATTACAACTTTCATGGACTTTTCTTTTTTTAATTTATACTGTTTTAATATTGATTTTTTGATTTTAGACTACAAATTTAGAAAAAGAATGATAATTATGCTACTTTTACTGGAAAAATTACCACAAAAAATGATAAATAGCTTTTTTATTGAGAAAATCAATGAAAATTTCCCATACAACTTTACGAGTGACCAGATCCATGCTTTAGAAAAGCTTACAACATTTCTTTTTTCAAATGATGGCGACCACATTTTTTTACTTACCGGATATGCCGGTACGGGTAAATCATCATTAATCGGTAGTCTTGTAAGAACAATGTCCCAATTTAACCAAAAAACTGTTTTGCTGGCTCCTACAGGCAGAGCTGCGAAAGTGTTTTCAGGTTATGCAGCACAGAAGGCATATACAATACACAAAAAGATCTACAGACAGCAAAAGATGTCTGAAGGGACAATGCAGTTTACCTTGTCGGAGAATCTGCATAAACATACGCTATTTATAGTTGATGAGGCATCAATGATTAATAATGAATCCCCTGATTTTTCGGTATTTGGAACAGGAAGATTACTTGATGACCTTATCGAGTATGTTTATTCTGCAGAAGGCTGCAGGATCCTTTTGATTGGCGATGATGCCCAGTTACCGCCTGTTAAACAGGAGTTTAGTCCCGCTCTCGATACAGAGGTTCTGAAATCATATTCATTGCATGTTACGGAAGCTAATCTTACAGATATTGTGAGGCAGGAGATCGAGTCAGGAATTCTTCACAACGCAACTTATTTGAGAGACTCACTGGCAATGCAAGCAACTGATGTTTTTCCAAAGCTTAAAATTGAAGGTTTTGCAGATGTTAAAAGAATTACAGGTAAAGATCTGATTTACGAGATATCAGATGCTTATTCACGTGACGGAATAGAGGAAACTATTATAATTTCCCGTTCCAATAAGCGTGTAAACGCATATA
Organism: Lascolabacillus sp.; assembly: GCF_028696275.1. Lineage (NCBI taxonomy): Bacteria > Pseudomonadati > Bacteroidota > Bacteroidia > Bacteroidales > Porphyromonadaceae > Lascolabacillus > Lascolabacillus sp. Next base: position 97,290 of record NZ_JAQVHI010000003.1, on the reverse strand, counting down.
ATAATGGGATAAGGAACACTGTTTTATTTCGGGAAGAAGAGCTCTCAACTGGCGATATTCTCATGATTACCAAAAACAACTATTTCTGGATTGAAGAGTATGAACATCTTGACTTTCTTGCCAATGGAGAGTTTGTAGAAGTTGAACGTGTAAGAGGTCAGGAGGAGTTGTATGGTTTCAGGTTCTGCAATGTTGTTTTGTATCATCGTGAATATGATATCGAATTTGAAGCCAAGATAAATTTAGATGTTTTACATACAGAAGTGCCGGGATTAACATCAGAGCAGAATAATCAGCTTTTCACTAATGTAATGGAGGATTATAGTGATATTTCTCAGAAACGACTCAGATATAAGAAGGTAAAAGAAGATCCTTATTTTAATGCCCTCCAAACAAAATATGGATATGCAGTTACCTGTCATAAAGCACAGGGCGGTGAATGGAAAAATGTTTTTTTGGATATAGGATATATACAGGAATCATATCTTGGTGAAAGCTTTTACAGATGGTTATATACTTCGGTTACAAGGGCAACTCAAACGTTATATCTTGTGAATTTACCTGATGATTTTGTTGAGCTTTCTAAAATATGATTACTTTTGTGTGTTTCATGGAATGAGCAATTTACATAATTGTATGCTATTGAGTATCATTAAATAAATTAATGTCAGATGTCTGAGAATAAATCATTTTATATTGAACGGCTTCTTAGTGAGATAAGATCTTTGCAAGAGAATGTTATGGAGGTCAGTAAAAGCGGCAATCTCCCGTTTACCTTTTTCAAAGAATCATTTATAAAGACTCAGAAAATTAATGAATTGCTGCATAACCTTGAGTTTATGCAGATAGATGACTTGAAGGGTCAAATGGAACGCTTGGTTGTTGTACTTTCCGGTAAGGAGCAAAAGGAGCAGGAAGCGGCTCTGGAGAAAGAGAAAGAAAAAGAATTTGATAAAGAGATTGAGAAAGAGGGCAGAACTGGTAATATTCATGCGCAAAGAATAGAATTGCCCGAATACAGGAATCCATATAGTCAGGATGTTAACTATTTTAATAAAAAGGAATCTGATTTACCAGTTGAAAAAATTCAAGAAAAAAGTGAAGTAAAAGAAACAAAGGTAGTTAAGAATATAATTGAGACAAGTAATAGCTCCAAATCAATAAATGATATAATAAAGACAGTTCCGGCTGTGGTCGACATTAAGAGAGGAATTAGTCTCAATGACAGATTTATTTTCCAACGTGAGTTGTTTGGTAATGATCGACATAAAATGAACAGTACTTTAGAAAAACTTAGCGAACTAGAATCATACGAGGAGGCTGAGAATTATATCAGAGAAAATGTTTCAGCTGATATTGACAATCCAACTGTAGCTGATTTTCTTTTGATTGTTAGAAAAGGGTTTAAGTAAATCAATGATTAAGATGGGAAAACTGTATGTTGTACCCACTCCTGTAGGAAATCTGGAAGATATTACTCTTAGAGCAATTAAGGTGCTTAAAGAGTGTGATGTTATTTTGGCTGAGGATACACGGACCAGTAGTGTACTGATCAAACATTATGGTATTGAGACACGCATGCAGTCATATCATAAATTTAATGAGCATAAGACTACAGCTCATTTAGTGGAGAGAATGAAATCGGGAGAGGTGTTTGCATTAATCTCAGATGCAGGAACTCCAGCTATTTCTGATCCCGGATATCTTCTAGTAAGGGATTGTATTACTGCAGGAGTAGAAGTTGAATGCCTTCCGGGAGCAACTGCTTTTGTGCCAGCCCTGGTTGAATCAGGTCTGCCTAATGATCGCTTTTGCTTTGAAGGGTTTCTTCCTCAGAAAAAAGGGAGACAAACACGACTTAAACTGCTCTCTGAAGAAACGAGAACTATGATTTTTTACGAATCTCCGTACAGAGTTATCAAAACACTTTCTCAACTTGCTGAAAATATGGGAAATGATAGATACGCATCTGTTTCAAGGGAGATATCCAAAATGTATGCCGAGACAGTTAGAGGAACACTTGAAGAATTAACAAATCATTTTAAAGAAAACGAACCGAGGGGTGAGTTTGTTATAATAGTTAAAGGTAAGGATTGATATATAACAGTAGAGAGAATTTTTTATAATTGTAAAATATTAATATTATAATTTATGAAAAAAATATGGATTTTGTTTCTTGTGATGGGACTAATTGTTTCATGTACAAATGTGAAGGAGTCAAAAGAATATAAGGAATTGCAGGCACAGCGCGACTCTCTTTTGATGCAATCGTCAGATTCAGAAAGAGAAGCTGCAGAAATGATGTCAGTAATTAGTGATGTTGAGGCAAATTTTGAAAAGATAAGAGAAGCTGAGAAATATATTTCTACTCAATCTTCACAAGCTGGAGAGATGAGTCAGGATACTAAACAGCGTGTAGCTGATAACTTTAAGATGATCAGTGAGATCTTGCAACGTAATAAAGTACAGTTGGAAGAACTTAATAAAAAATATAGCAGTAGTAATAAAGAAGTAGCTGCTTTAAAAAATACAATCAGCAGACTCAATCGTGAAATGCAGGAGAGCTCAGGCAGATTGGCTGAACTTCAAAATGAGCTGGCATTGAAGGATGAGCAGATTGCTCAGCTATCGCAGGATATAACCTCTCTGGCACTTGAGACAGAACAGCAGATGATTACTATTCAGGAGCAGGATAGATCACTAAACACTGCCTATTATGTATTTGGTACAGCAAATGAACTTAAAAATCAAAAAATTCTTTCAGGAGGTTTTCTTCAGGCTACTCGTGTAATGCAGGATACATTTAATAAAGATTATTTTCTGCAGATCGACATTCGTGAAGTTAAAGAGATACCTTTATACTCTAAGAAAGGAAAATTATGGTCTACCCATCCCGAAGGAACATATGAGTTTGTAAACGGTAGTGATGGGAATCTGATTTTTCATATAACAGATACTCAGAGATTCTGGAGTCTTACAAAATATCTAATCATAGAAGTTAGCTGATCAGTTGAATGTACGAGAGTTTATTTATTGATCTGGACGATACGCTTTGGGATATTCATCTTAATGGCAAGGAGTGTCTGGAAGAGGTTTATCATGACTATGGGTACTCAAAATATTACCCAACATTTGAGGATTACTACAAGGTTTATATGCCCAGTAATAATTATCTGTGGGGACTCTATCGGCAGGGAGTGATTAAAAAAGAAGAACTAATCGTTGAAAGATTTCTGGCTCCTGTAAGGGAGTTTGGAATTGATGATCCGGAATATGCTAAAAATCTCAGTGATGATTTTCTTGAAAGGACAACCAGGAAGACCAGGTTGGTTGATGGTACCATTGAACTATTAGAGTATTTGAAACCAAGATATAAAATGCATATTCTATCGAATGGATTCAGAGAGGTACAATATAAAAAAATAGAAAACTCAGGCTTGAGAAAGTACTTTGATAAAATAATCCTATCTGAAGATGCAAATATAAATAAGCCTCACGAAGGGATGTTTACATATGCACTTAAAAACACCAACTCGAAGCGTAATAAAACAATAATGATAGGTGATAGCTGGGAAGCTGATATTGTTGGTGCAAAAAATAGCAGGATTGACCAGATATGGTTCAATCCTGCACATTTAAATCCTGATGGATTTGAACCTACATATACAGTAGATTCACTTTTGAAAATTATTGAAATTCTCTGATTAACTGCGTCGAAGTGGCATAGTCATGCATCGGGGACCACCTCCACCGCGAGGTAATTCGGATCCTTCAATTGTGATAACGCACTTTGATAGTGTATCGAGATTGTACTTCTCATTTATAACATCTTGTGCTGTGACAATTTCAAAACCATTCTTGCTTAACTCCTCCAAAGTATGAATGTTACGTGCATATGATATCACCTTACCGGGAGCTATTGCCAGGAAATTTGCTCCACTATGCCATTGTTCTCTCTCCTGATCCCACTCATCGGCTTTACCACCACAAACTACCGGTTCCAGATCAACACCAAGTTTCCTGAGTGAGTTTAGTATACCTCCTGAAGAAGAAATTTTGACAACTTTTCCATCTTCAATCTGCATATACACCGTTTGGTAGGGTGAGCTGTTCATAATTAAAGGTTTATATACCATGGCGGTGTTAGTATCGAGCATAGTAAATACCATATCCAGGTGAATAAATGATTCGGGAGATTCGGGCAGCTGTTGCACTATTACATGTTTTTTACCACTACCGGTTTTACAAAACTCCTCTACTATGAGGTCAATTCCTTGTGAGCTAGTCCTCGAGCCATTACCAATTAGCAGTATATCATCTCTTATAACGAGTATATCTCCTCCCTCTACTTTCACGGAAGGATTGTTATCTGAAATATCATATATATTAAACAGATTAGAGTCGAAGAAAAGTCCACTTTTAAAAATTGCATTCATAATAAGTGACTCACGCATTCTAACACTATTTGCCATTTTACATACCATTGCATTGTTACCAATTACTACACTGGCATCTCTTGTAAAGTAGAAATTGTAAAGAGGCTTTAATGCGTAATACTCTTCACGCAGATAGTCGGTAAGTGTATTTATATTTATTGGTAATCCCTCTATTAATATTTTGGACAAGTTTCGGGGAGATAGTTTCATGAGGTAGTCGATATACCCGGGAACCTGCTCCATTTCACCTATTTTTTGTATAAGTTGTTCCTTAAGAATGTCATTCTCAAGTACTTTAGTAAGCAAGTCAGATACCTCATATACTCTGGAAGTCTTACTCAGCACCCCATGTAATTGATCATACTCCTTTTGAGCTATAGATAAGTTGAGAATATCACTATATAACGCTCTTTCGGCATTTCGTGGGGTCATGTTCTCTACTTCGGGTCCCGGATAGTGTAATAATACAGCTTCGAGTTTGCCTACCTCGGACTGTACATTCAAGGTTATTTTGGATTCTGTCATATTGATAGGATAGAAATGATTATAAACAAAAATATAAATTTAATCTGATTTGACGTGGAGGTTTTTCCCAAAACACCAGATATTTTTTAAATAGGTTGATATTTACTTTTTTTATTCCTATTTTTGATAATATCATTTTCTTATCAGAAACTGATATTGAGTTTAAAAAGTAGGAGTTATTAAATTTAAATCGTGAGTCACCTTAATAATGGCACAAATTACCTTAAAAGATATAGCAAAAGCACTTAATTTATCGCCATCTACAGTTTCACGGGCAATGCGTGACCATCCTGCTATTAGTAAAAAAACTCGCAAAATTGTAAAAGATTATGCCGAGGCGCATAAATATAAACCAAACAGACTGGCATTACAGCTGCGTACTAATAAAAACAACACAATTGGTGTAATTGTCCCTGAAATTGTTCACTATTTTTTTTCAACAGTGCTCGATGGAATTCAGCAAGAAACCGAGAGCGAAGGGTATAATCTCCTAATATCACACTCAAATGAAGATTATGAGAGGGAAGTAAAATGTGTGGAAACACTGCTTGATGCAAGAGTTTGTGGTATATTGGTTTCTCAGTCCAAAACAACAGTAAAGTATGACCATTTTCAGGAAATATTAGATAATAATGTGCATCTCCTTTTTTTCGACCGTATATGTACAGGTATAAACACTGATAAGGTGGTAGTTGATGATTATGCAGGAGCATTTACTGCTGTTGAATATCTGATTGAATCCGGGTGCAGGAATATTGCTTTTTTAGGCTCCGTACCTTCAATGCCGATATCCAATAACAGGAGAATGGGGTATGAGGATGCACTGCGTAAGCATAAGATAGCTATAGATAAAAAACTGATAGAGGTGTGCGATACTGTTGAACTTGCAAAGAAAGTGATTCCTGAGATGCTTAAACTTGATCCTGTTCCTGATGCATTCTTCTGTATTAATGATGAGGTAGCTGCATACTGTATACAGATAGCGAAAAGTTTAGGTTTTATGGTGCCTGAAGAGGTGTCGGTCTGTGGCTTTACAAACAGTTATATTACAGAGGTTACATATCCCAGACTTACAAGTGTAGACCAGTATGGTGTAGAGATGGGAAAGGTGGCTGCGCGACTTCTTATAAACCGTATTGAAGGAAGAGAAAAAAAAGAGGGAGTGGTTAGCCGGGTAATCAAGACCGAATTAGTAGTAAAAGAGTCAACAAAACCAGTGCAATCGATTGCGCAGAGATATTAATATAACATTGATTTATTTGCCAACTCAATATAAAAACCCTTGTATTTTTGTTAATTATCAGATGGAATTTAGTAGATAAGTACTTAAATAAGTTAATCTAAGCGACATGAAAAAAAGACGATTATCCTTTTGGGAGATATGGAATATGAGTTTCGGTTTCTTTGGCATACAGTTTGGTTTTGCTTTACAAAATGCTAATGTCAGCCGTATTTTTGAGACACTGGGTGCCAGGGTTGAGGATATTCCAATATTATGGATAGCTGCACCTATAACCGGATTAATTGTACAGCCAATTATTGGTCATTTAAGTGATAAAACCTGGAATGGCTTTGGCCGTCGCCGACCATACTTCATGATAGGTGCTATATTTACTACGTTAGCTCTTTATATAATGCCAAACTCTCCATCATTATGGATTGCTGCCGGAATGTTGTGGATAATGGATGCTTCTATCAATATCTCAATGGAACCTTTCAGAGCCTTTGTGGGTGATAACCTCCCGTCTGAGCAAAGAACAATGGGGTTTGCTATGCAAAGCTTTTTTATCGGCACAGGTGCAGTTATAGCATCAGCGTTGCCTTATATATTAACTAACTGGTTTGGAATATCTAATACTGCTGCTGAAGGTGTAATACCTGAATCTGTGAAGCTCTCATTTTATGTGGGGGGAGTAGTACTTATTGCTTCTGTTCTTTATACAGTCTTAACATCGAAAGAGTATTCACCTGAGGAACTGGCTGCCTTTGAAGAAGAGAAAGAGAAGTCTACCGGTATTAAAACTGTTATTAAGACCCCTGTAACCTCTGGTCAGTTTATGAAAAGAGGTGTAATATGGACTCTTATAGGTATTGCTACAACATTTATAATTAAGTCATTTAGACTGGCAGAAGACAATGGTCAATTATATATAATCTCTGGACTACTCTTGGTCTTTGGTTTAATTCTAATAATTTCAGGTTTGATTACCAAGAACAACAATCGGCCACAAGGTATGGTGGGTATAATGAATGACCTGCTTCATATGCCTAAAACAATGGGGCAGCTTGCAGTTGTTCAGTTCTTCTCCTGGCTGTCATTTTATGCTTTGTGGATTTATACAACTCCAGCTATTACACAACATATATATGGTACAACAGATTCCACATCATTGCTTTATAATCAGGGGGCAAACTGGGTTGGAGTCCTTTTTGCCGTATATAATGCAGTATCAGCAATCAGCGCTTTCCTTCTTCCAGTAATTGCTCGTCAGATAGGCCGTAAAGCCACTCACTCAATAGCTTTAGCTTTTGGAGGAGTATCATTAATCTCCCTGTTTTTTATCAAAGATCCAAATATGTTGGTAATACCCATGATAGGTGTTGGTTTTGCCTGGGGAAGCATTCTATCAATGCCATATGCAATATTAACAGGCTCATTGCCCGCTGATAAGATGGGTACCTATATGGGTATATTCAATTTCTTTATTGTAATTCCACAGATACTTGCTGCAAGTATACTTGGTTTTATTACACGTGAACTGTTTAATGGACAAGTAATACTAACCTTAGTGCTTGCGGGATGCTCACTCATATTAGGTGCACTAAGTTTATCTATTGTCCAGGATAAAGATGATGTTTATAAGCTAAAGCGATAATGAAGAATAAAACCGGTTATGAAAGATGTGGTTTAAGCTGTTCAACCCAATTGACTATACGCTCTTCTGTAAGCTCCGGTTCATAGTCGTCATCAAGCGGTAAGCCGACAAACTGACCATCTACCAGTGCTCTTGAGTATTCAAAATCGTATCCTTCCGGAGAAACATGGCCAATTACTGTTGCACCTTGTTTCACTACTATCTCATAAAGAATACCAATGGCATCAACAAATGAACTTGGATAGATAGAGGCATCTCCCATTCCAAAGAGTGCTACTGTTTTTCCAGATAGATCTATCTGTTCTAGTTTTGGGTAGAAATCATTCCAATCATCCTGCAAATCCTGTACACCCCATGTGGAAACACCAAGAATGAGGACATCGTGGGTTTTAAATGGTTCATCATCGCCATCATAAATGTCTGCTAATGTAGGAGAATAATCTGCAAGTAATTCAGCTATTTTCTCGGCAGCTTCTTTTGTGTGTTCTGTACTTGATCCGTAAATGATTGCAATTGACTTCATTTTATTTAAGTTTTAGAATTTTTAAATCTGTGATATTTATATGTTATACTCGCAAAGATAACATAAGTTTCAAAAATCCCAATAAAATAATCGCATCCTTAAATAAATCACATAATGTGTAACTTTATCTAAGGATGCGATATCATGACGGGCTTTGATTTTGTTAATCCGTAAATGTGCTGTAAATTTTAAAACTGTTAGCAGGAACATCAATATTCAAATTTGTTGATGTTACATCTATTGTTTCTGATTGATCCATATAGTTGTACCAGACACCATATCTTGGGAATGTATATGGAACAGTGATTACTTCATTTGTGAAATTAGCTATCACAACCACCTGTTTTGAACTGCCAAAAGAAGAGAGTGTGATAAACCTGCCCTGCTCCCAGAATGTAGGTGTAACCCTCCAATCAAGAGTAGCTGTTGAGTTAAACAGTTCAGGATGATCCATTCTCAGATTTATCAGAGTGCTGTAAGTTTTTAAAAGGCTGTTTCGCTCTGAAACTTCCAGATAGTCCCACTTTATTGGCTTCTTCCCAGTTCTTCCATTTTGATCAATTGAGATATCATAACCCAGTTCACCAAATTGCCATATCATCTTAGGTCCCGGTACAGTAAAGAAAAAGGCTGCGTTTGTTGCAAGCTGAGACATTCTCGCACTCAAACTGGTTTTAATAATTCCGTTACCCCATGTAACCTGCTTGTACGCTAATCTCTCTTCATCATGACTTTCCATATAGCTTACCAGACTGTTTGTTGGTCGTACTGTTCCATAATATGTACGGGTGAATCCTGAGTCCTCTTTATGCCCCATGGCAGACTGGCCATATTGCCAGTTCATATTTCTCCATACCATCATACCCTCGTTACTTAACTCTGTCTCTTCACGATCATCGGCAAAGTGCTCGAGTATAACATATGCATTTGGATTTACTTCTTTAATTGTATTGTTGTACTCTTTTAATATTGCAACTCTTGAGGCATCATAGTTTGAAGCGGATGATTCAGTACTGTTTTTTTGAGTAAATCCTTTTGTCAGGTCAAAACGGAAACCGTCTATATTATACTCCTCAAGAAGGAACAGAAGGTTGCGTTTTACAAAATCCCTCACGATGAACTTACCATCAATCTGAGCATCATGGTTGAAGTCATGGAATACAGAGTAGGGGTGAGGAGCATTTACATTAAAGAAAGGATTTTCAACAGATGTCTTGTTATTTGAAGTGTCCCACCACATACGGGCATAAGGATTTGCACCTGTTGCATGATTATATACAACGTCAAGTATAACAGCAATCCCACGTTTATGACACTCATCTATAAACTCCTTATACATCCTGTCGGTACCATAAGCTTTATCCATTGCAAAAAAGAATGCAGGATTATATCCCCAGCTGTCATTACCATCAAACTCCTGTACAGGCATAAGTTCAATAGCATTAACGCCAAGTGACTCAAGGTAGTCAAGTTTTCCTAATGCTCCATTAATATCACCTGTTTCAGAAAAATCACGAAGTAACATTTCATAGATTACTAAATTATCTCTATCAGGGATTTCAAAATCAGTTACCTGCCAATTATAACTCTCTGATTTAGTTTGAAAAACTGAGACTATACCAATAGCTTTTTCAGGATAAGGTTTCAGATGAGGGTATGTTGCAGATGATATATATTTATCATTATCAGGATCTAATATTTTACGAGAATAGGGGTCGGCTACTCTGAATGTTTCTCCTCCCGATTTACCAATGTAATATTGAAATGCATACTCTTTATTCGGATCCAGGTTTGATAATGTTATCCACCATACTCCTGAAGACTCATCACGAAACATTTGAGATTTCTCGTCGTTGCTCAATGTCCAGTCGTTAAAATCACCAATTACATGAGCAAAATCTTTTCTGTTGCCATTTTTGTCTTTATCAAAAAGTACAAGTGTTACTGTAGAATTGTCGATTATATTTATCCCATGATTTAATCCTGCAGGCATTGATGCGGTTTTTACAGCAGCGGGCTGAAATGCTTTGTACTTACTATCGGTAATTTCCTCGATGAAAAAGTCTGCGCCATCTTTATTACCTTTTTTATTGCCGTCAGCACTTCTGGCAATGACTCCTATTTTATTAATCGGTATATTTTCTGATTCAAACCATTCTCTTATTGTTGGAATAAGCTTGATACTCCAGGCATTGCTTTCTCCCTCTACAGGACTCATTTTACATTTGCTTATATTTTCATCCCAATCAGCAGGTACATTTTGCCAAACCCCTTCATTTACAATTCCTATGTGTACGTAGACCTCCCCAGTGTAATTATATAATTCTGAAGAGGAAGGTGCTTTGAAGAAAATTGTTAGTTCCTCATCTGCATCAGGTTTTTCCGGCTGCCAAGAGTACCAGTCATTCAACATTGCAGGCTCTTCTGGTTTTGGTTCTTCCGGTTTTGGCTTATCGGGCACAATAACAGGATCCTCACCACAAGAAAAAAGGAAGATAGAAATAAGCAGTAGTGTAAGTACTGTTCTGCTTTTTTTCATACTTAAATTATAAATATTACCCATAATTATCATTTTAGTTTTATACAGTACGTTACCCAACTGCTTATTTCAGTTAACAGTTTAATAAATATAAAGTTACTCTAAAATCAGAATTTCTTTAGGAGATAGTTTCATCTTTTCACCCAGAGAAATGATATCTCCGGATAAGAAATCGGTCCATTCATTCCTGCCTTTAATCGACTCGGCATATCTGTCCAGATTTATCTCAACCTCATTTTTCCCGCCGTTCATGAATATCAGAACATTTCTGTTGCCAATGTAACGTTCATATACATAAACACCATTTTGTAAAACATAATGCTTCATGGAACCATTAGCAATCAGATCATTGTTACGACGCCAATGCAGCAGCTTGCTCAGAAAGTCGAAAGCTTCATTCTGTATATCATCGCGGCCCTCTCTTGTGAAGTGATTTACTTTATCATCTGGCCAGCCCCCGGGGACATCAAGTCTGATATAACCATCCGACTTGCTTTTATTGCCATGCATTAATAATTCTGTTCCATAATATATTTGAGGTGTACCAGGTATAGTTAACAGGAATGTTACAGCCTGTTTCCAACCTGACAGATCAGTTGGATACTCCTTTAGTAACCGGTCGGTGTCGTGATTATCCAAAAACCTTAGTACGTTGTATATATCTGGATACATAAAGTCGTATGTCATATGATCATAGATACCATGTAATCCACCACCCCATTCACCTGTTTCTTCGAAAAAAGCAGTATGGGACAACCCCATAAACTTGAAATCCATTACAGACTTCAGCTTTGTGTTTTTTGGGTTAATCGGACTATTTCTCTGCCAGAATGATGTACCGATTATATTATTCAGCCATGCTTCACCAACGATGTTATAACTTGGATATTCCTTTTCAACAGCATCTACCCAATCAACCATCATATCATAGTCTGCATAAGGGTATGTATCCTGGCGTATACCATCCACACCGGCATATTCTATCCACCAGATACTGTTTTGAATAAGATATTTTGCAACATGTCTGTTTTTTTGATTAAGGTCAGGCATTGTGGGAACAAACCAGCCATCAACCATTTTATTCTTGTCATATTCCGAAGCGTAAGGATCAAAATACATTTCTTTCATATGTGAGGTCTGAACATATTCTTCAAAGTTATTGAACCAGTCATACGATGGCACGTCATAAACCCATGGGTGGTCACTTCCACAATGGTTAAATATCATATCCATAACCACTTTCATATCTTTTGAGTGTGCTTTTTCGATAAGATTTTTATACTCTTCGTTGGTTCCAAAACGTGGATCTACCTTATAGTAGTCTGTTGTTGCATATCCATGATAAGAGCCACCTTTCATATCATTTTCGAGTACAGGATTAAGCCATATTGCTGTTACACCAAGTTCATTAAGATAATCAAGATGATCAGAAATACCTTTTAAGTCACCTCCATGGCGGGAGTTTGGATCGTTTCTGTCAACTTTATATGGCATGCGCATTTCTATCTGATCATTTGAAGGATCACCATTTGCAAATCTATCCGGCATAATCAGGTAAAGCACATCTGAAGAGTTAAAGCTTTCAATGTCATATCTTTCAGGATTTCTCTCCTTAAATTCATATTTCACTGTATAGCTATTTTCGGGTCCTCTGAAAACTATATTGAACTGTTCAGGTTTTGAGTTTGAAATATCTAAGTATATAAGTTGGTAGTTTGGACTATCGAGCCTTACTACCTCTTTAATTTTTATATTTTCTGAGCTAATTTCAGGTTTATATGTAGCAATATCATCACCATGAACCATTAATTGAAGCTCTGTTTCCATCATTCCGCTCCACCAGAAAGCAGGATCAATTTTTATTTCCTGTGCATGCAGTAGAGACACACTTATTATAAAATATATCCAGAGATACTTTATTTTCTTAATCATATTTCTTTTTGTTAGTATTAAATTATTCTGTTTTAGCTTTTTATCTTTAATCAATAAATGCATCCATAGCTTTTGTAGGCTTGCCATTATCTCCCCAAGCACTTAGAGCATATTTACTCCAACTTCTTGCACCTTGCGGTTCCCAGTAAAACACTCCTAATCCTTTATTGTCAGGAACTTCCTTTGTCTTCTGTATAACAGCTCTAAGCATATTATAAGTGTTTACTGGCTTGATATCCTCACCACCTACTTCAACAACCATAATTCCCTTTCCATATCTGCTAACCATATCATTCATATTATATGCAAGATCCTCTATTACTTCAGTATAATCGGGTTTTCCTTCCAACCACCATGGATAGAATGACATTCCGATAATATCATATTTAGCTCCATAATTTTCAGCATTGTCAAACCACCAGCGAAAACGATCGTTGTTATTTCCCTGATCTATATGCAGAATGACTTTTGAAGTGTTGCTTACAGTTTTAACCGCATCATATCCAGCGTTGATTAGCTCTACCAATTGGGACCAGTTATCAGTATGTCCCTCAGGATGAATCATTCCTGATGGTATCTCATTTCCAATTTGAACCCATTCCGGTGTAATTTCTGATTTTTTAAGTGCATCCATTACATCATATGTATAATCATACAAAGCCTGTTTTAGTTCATCGAAATTAAGTCCTTCCCAATCTTTAGGTTTATTTTGTTTTCCGGGATCAGCCCAGCTGTCACTGTAATGAAAATTAATCATAACACTCATACCCCATTCCTTTGCTCGTTTTGCCATTTCTACTGTTTCTTCCTTGCTGCAATGACCACTGTGTGGGTCATCAGAAGGATTTACCCAAGTGCGAAGTCTTATTGAGTTTATTCCATGATCTTTCAGAATTTTAAAACAGTCTTCCGGTACTCCATCATCATTATAAAAAATATACCCACTCTCTTCCATTTGAGGTAACCAGCTTATATCTGCTCCTTTAGCAAAACTTTCTTTACCTGTCTCTTCTGCTCTTTCTGAGGTTTCGCATGATGAGACTCCTAATAATAGCAGAAGGGAGACTAATATGTATGTATAAAAACAATTTTTCATTAACACCTGATTAAATTTATTATAATGCAAAAAAGCACGGCTGATATTGCCGCGCTTTTTTGAACAATAAAAGAATTAATTCTGAACTATTGTAGCACTATACTGCTGAGGATTTGAGAGATCCAGAGTAATAGTATAATTACCTTCTGTTATAGGAATATCACTTCCATTATAACTCAGATTGTTGAGGTCTCCTCCTAAGTTAATATCCCATCCATCATTGGCTCGGAATTTAAAAGCTCCATCTATCAAATCTAATGTAACAGACCAGATACCAGTTTCAGGGTCATAAGTCATATCTGTATCATTATCCCATCCACCTGGAGTAGCGCTGCCAATAACACCCCAGTCAGTTGCTACTGCTGTATATGTAAATGGCAAAACGGAGAGGTCTACATTAAGTTTATAATAACCCGGTTCTGTTATTTTAAGATTGCCTGCACCCCCATCATCGGATAAAATGCCACCTTCTCCTCCATCTCCATAGTTTGTACCACCCCAGTCAGGCTGAGAAGTGAATTTAAACTCTGTATTTTCATCAGCAAAGTAAACATATCCTTCATATTTAAAGTCGAAGTTACGACTGTAAAGTGTCGGAGCTGTTTCTGGCGACCATCCCTGGTGTCCACCTGGTGCATATAGCGTCAGGTTCATTTCACCTATAACTTCAATAAAATATTTATACTCCATCATGTCAAGAGTAATCTTTACCCAACCAGGCTCTTCAACTTTGAGATTACCTCCATCAGCTTGTAACTCACCTTCAAGTGCGGTGTCATCATATGACCCAAATACATAATCCCATGATGCAGCCTCCTTACTGGATTTTGGAACGATCTTGAATTCTCCGGGATTTTCTACAAGAATAGAGAAGACAGGATCATCATAGACATCTTTACCACTATGGTAGAATTTCCAGTTATCTAAATCACCTATATTCCAGCCATTCAGGCTACCAACAATATAATATTCGGTTTCAATAACAGGACCTACAGGTGTAACTGTTAAGGGACCTAGTATTGCAGGTGTTGGCATCAAAGAAGATGTTGTACCTTCCACAATATAGTATGTTGCACGAAGATAAATTTGTCGTGCATCGGGTCTTTTTCCATAAAGAGTTTTTACAGCCTCATTAAGATCAGCTGCCAATATAGTTGCATTGTTTCCATCTGCTGCAGAATTAATAGCTACCACATTTTCAAAATCCTCAGAATCAGAAACCTCAAGTACTATTTTTACATATGCTCCTTCAGCTAATTCAGGTGTTGAAGTTGTATTGACTGCAGCTAAAATTGTTTCATTCTCTATTAGATCATTTGTAAGTACAACAGGAGTACTAAGTCCCGATCCGATAGCAAATGAGAATCCATCAACCGATTGCTGATCTTCCTGCTCATATGCCTGTGGAGGTTCTGCTACATGGTCATAGACATCCTCACACGAGGTGTGCAGCAATATACCAAGCAGTGTTACAAATAGATATATTTTGTTTTTCATATCGTTGCTTTTTAGTTTATTGTATTTTTCCTGTAAATTCTGTAAAGTTGATATATAACCTTTGACCTGCTTTACCACTTACTCGTTCCTGGTCATCTCCGGTACCACGTGGAACGAATACTCCATCAAATACAAGAAATTCTGTATGCCACCATTCTTGTCCAGGCAATTTTATACTTGCTCTAATCTCACCATCGTTTGTGAAAGGAGGAGATACAAAATCAGCATCTGCACCAAGTGAAAGATCAGGGATTGCAAAGCGATAAATCTCATCTGTCGTATCCCAATTGCCACCTGCAGTAGGTCCCTGCAAATGAACATGAGGTGGGAAGAAATCAACAGCATACTCATATTCTCTGCCGTTTATAGTGGTTGTAACAACTACTATATACCAACCCGGATTTCCGATTCCAATATTACCTCCTGAATCTGATGCTCCCGGATCAGCAGTACCACTCTCATTTATTGCAGTGCCAGAAAATCCGAACTCATTTCCATCCCATTCTTTCACAGTGTTGAATTTAATCTCTGCATTTGCTCCATCGCCTGTTTGGCCAAGATATTGAATTGACCAGAATTTTCCGGGTGTTCCCCAGATTGGGATCATAGTGGTTGCTCCATCCCAACTCCAATTGCCGGCAACATTTCCTATTATATACATCTCTTCAGGCATTACCATTGGGTCAAGAGCAAAATAACTCTTAACACGTGGCAGCATAATCACGTTTGATTTTACTGCGCCATCGTTATTACTATTCAATACCGAAATCAAACGAACATAAAGTGGAAATGGTTCTGTTGGGAATTCATTTTCGTCAACAATTCCATATAGTCCCATCAATGCTAAAGCAATGTCAGCAGCCTGAACGTTAAATTTAGCTGAAGTATATGTACCCGGTAAGGTGTCTGATTTGGCAAAGTCTTCTGTGAGTGATATTTCCACACTATAATTAGCTACTGCAGTGAACCCATAATCAGGTTGTGATGTAGTGAATTCAATGGTCTCCATGTTCTTTAGATCATAGATACCCGAGGCATACTTTGGTACATTTAGTACAAAGGAATCAGGATGCTTTAAAACTACCTGTTCATCCTCCTGACATGACCAAAGCATGCCAAGAGATGTCAGTAATAAAAATATTATATATATCTTTTTCATCGTTAGTTTATTTTTAAGTTTAATTTGGCATTTATCAGTAGCCTGTATTTTGTACTAGATTTTCATTAGCACCTATATCGTCTGCCGGTATAGGATAAACCTTAAAATGATCTGCTACAGATCTGCCTTCCTTCACGTTCCCTTTCCAGGTCCATACATAAGAAGAGCCTGTAAATTTATTAAAACGAATAAGATCTGTGCGGCGCTGTCCTTCAAAGAAAAATTCTCTGCCTCTTTCGGCAAGGATGAAATCCAAAGTAAGCTCACCATCTGAAATTGTATATGGAGCTTGCTTGTATGCACGACCACGTAATTCATTTATTAATTCTAATGCTGTAGTTCTGCTGCCTCCTGATCCGCCTCTTAAAACAGCTTCAGCATAGTTCAGATAAATTTCACTAAGTCTGAATAATGGGAAATCAGTATAAGCAATATTACTTGGTGGCAATGATCCGTCGCTGTTTCTGTTATAATATTTTACAATAGGTATTCCATTGTTTGTAAAAACTGAAGGATCTTCAATCTCAATATTTTCCGTTTTATCTGTGTATAACATATCAAAGCGGCTGTCGTTTTCATGCAGATTCTCTTTCTCAAAAGTTGCGAGTAACGATGATCTTGCCCTATTACCCTGCCATGCACCTACAGCATTCACTTCTTCTTGCATATCAGATGGTTCCATACTGCTTAGAAGGAATGTCATACCTCCCCAAGTCTGAGTGTCAGCACCTTCATAACGAATAGGGAATATCATTTCAGCTGATTTATGGTTGTCTGCTTTGAACAGATTGACATAAACAGGCTCCAGTGAATAATCTAGGTTAAGTATCTTATTACTATAAGTTATACTTTCACTATATTTATTCTGTCCAACGTAAGTCTCAGCATTAAGATAAAGACGTGATAAAAGAGCCCAGTTAGCAGCTTTATTTGCCCTGCCATAGTATTGATTGTGGTAGCCAACAAATGGGTCAATCATATCAGCCTCGCAATCAATAAGCTCACTCTCAATATATTCAAAAAGATCAGCTGCTTGAATTTGTGGAGGTAAAGTGCTTCCAACAGGACTGTTCTCATCTACAAATGGAACATTTCTGAACATATCAAGCAGATAGTAGTAAGAAAGAGCACGATGAAATCTTGCTTCAGCACGAAAACGTTTGATTTCTGTTTGATCAGAAGCACTAACACCTCTGCCATTTAACACCTCTTCAGTTGTTTCTCTCAACAAGGCATTTGCAAGATTTATCTGGTAATAAAGACGATAATAGAACCCCTTTATAAAAACATTGCTGGATGTCCATGTGATATAATTCAGATCAGGTATACCAACATCATTCCATGCACAATGTGCTTCATCTGTAGGTAATTCCTGAAGGTTCCATAATCCTCTGAGAAAAGAAGCCTGACTACCTCCATCCACACCTGCAACATCAGGGTCACCATCACCCGCGCTGTTTCCACTAACAGCTAAACCTGCATATATTTTTGCAAGTAATTCCTGGTAAGGACCAATCTCACTTCCAAATACTACATCCGATACCAACTCTTCCTCATCAAGAGGTATGGTATTCAGATCATCCAGGCAGGAAGATAGCCCTGTAATCATAAAACCGATTACTAAAAAGGATAAAATATTATATTTTGCTGTCTTCATAATATTCATGAATTAAAAATTTAAACTTAGACCCAGTATAAACACTCTTGGGTGTGGGTAAATATTGTTATCAATACCATTGTTAGTAAACTCTGGATCAAGTCCATCATATTTTGTTAAAACAAATGGATTCTGTACAGTCATATATAATCTGCCTGTTTGATTCTGAGTGAACAGTTTTTCGAAATTATATCCAAGTGTTATATTGTCCATCTTTAAGAATGAAGCATTTTGGATATAATGACTTGACTGATATTGTACCGCATTAAAGTTTGTGAAAGTTGCACTATTTACCCTGTTCTTCAGCCAGCCGGATGGATCGAAGGTTGTATTCTTTGATTGACGATTTGATTGAATATTGTTATATGCGTAATTGCCAATATTTGATCTCAAAGAAAATGTAAAGTCCCATTGCTTATAAGATAGTTGTGAGGACAATCCCATAAACACATCAGGTGAAGGATTTTTATAGGGGATAAGATCTTGCTCGTTGATAGCACCATCAGCATTCTGATCTACATAAACACCTTCAATTGGTCTGCCTTCATCATTATAGACCTGTTCATACACATAAAATGAACCGGCAGGATAACCGACTTTATGAATAGCTATATTATTACCTGTACCACCATCAATACCTCCAAATCTAACTCCTACATAATTTGGATCATCAGTAATTGTAAGTTTGGTTATTTTATTATTGTTATAGGTTATATTATAACTAAGATTCCAGTTCAGATCTTTGCTTACAATCGGACGTCCGGTAACAGTAAACTCTATACCTTTATTTACCAGTTCACCCACATTTGTCAGTAATTGATTGCTGAAGTTAGTACCTGCAGCAATTCCTACAGTATTAAGAAGGTCTGAGGTTTTACGATAATAGACATCAATTGCACCACTAATTCTGTTGTTGAGGAGTCCATAGTCAAGTCCGGCATTAGTTGTCGATGTCTGCTCCCATTTCAGATTCTCATCATAAGCAACTGGTCGGATCAGAGAAATCATCTGATCACCAAAAAAGTAGTTTGCACCAGCCTGGCTGTAACTATATCTTCCCATCCATGGGTAATCACCACTACCTAAGTTTTGCTGACCAGTAACACCATAGCCAAGTCTTAGTTTAAGATCAGAAAACAATCGCTGATCTTGCATAAATCCTTCCTCGTTTATTTTCCAGGCAAAAGCAACTGATGGGAAGAGTCCCCATTTATTATCAGGACTAAAACGTGAAGATCCATCGTTCCTTAATGTAAATGTTAGTAGATATCTATTAAGTAAAGAGTAATTCAGACGTCCAAAAAATGAAATTACATAACTTTCTGTTGAGTAGTCATTCATTTCTCTGTAGAATTCTTCATTTGTTTCTGCAGCTCTTGCAGGTGAATTGGGGTAATAATTCTCACTTTCATTATAAAATCTTTGCCAAGAGTATCCACCCATTACATCAAACCTATGTGCACCGAAATCATTTGCATAATTAAGGTAGAAATCAAGCAGGGTATTGCTTTTATATTGGTTATAAGTTCTGTTATCTCCCCATCCCTCTTTATAATTACCCCAAGTATATGACATTGGCGAATTATCTTCAATAATTACATCGCCCTCACTTTTTGAAATATCATACCCCAGGTTCAGATTAGCTCTTAATTCAGGTAGGAAATGCATTTTGTAATCCAACTGTACATTACCAATACTTCTTAATACTCTTGATTTATCATGTTTCTGTTCAAGTATAGCCAATGGATTGGCCAAAGCGATATCGATGGGAGTCCCATCTGTTTTCAGGGACATATGATAACCGTTTCCATATTCACTGCTTGTCTCAGAGTAAACTGGCATAGTTGGATCAAACTGTGTTGCCGAATTTATTGCTCCATGATCAGCAAATCTGTTGTTTATATACATACCTCTGGCGTTTAGCTGAACTCTTAAATGATCATCTAAGAAACTTGGAGCCAGGTTTAAACTACCAGTATATCTTTCAAGACTGGATGTCTTCAGAATACCGTTTTCATTGGTATATCCTAAAGAAGCTCTGTATGGTAGATGTTCTCCAGCTGAACCGGATACACTGATATTGTGATCTGTACTCAGTGATGTTTTGAATATCACGTCCTGCCAGTCTGTTTCAGTGTTGCCTAATGCTAATGCCTGCTGGCTGCCTTCACCAAATGAATTAATAACATAATTTCTGAAAGTAGGAGCATCCATAACATCAACACTTCCTGTTCTTGTGCTTACTGACATGTTACCATTATATGATAACTTCATTTTTCCGGAATGTCCCTTCTTGGTAGTTATAATAATAACACCATTAGAAGCTCTTGATCCATAAATTGCTGTTGCAGAGGCATCTTTTAGTACAGTAAAGGTTTCAATGTCATTCGAATTAATACTGCTCAAAGGATCAGACATACCACTTATTGATGTGGTGTTGTCAACCGGTACACCATCAATAACTATTAAAGGATCATTGCTGGCCGACATAGATGAGCCTCCACGAATTCGGATGTTAGATGAAGCTCCCGGAGCACCTCCAGAAGATATTATGCTCAAACCCGCAACTTTTCCGGCCAGTAATTCGGAAGGTGATGTTGCTAACCCTCTGTTAAGTGTTGTTGCGTCAACAGCAACTACGGATCCTGTTGCATCATCTTTTCTTACAGTACCATAACCAATAACAACCACTTCTTCCAGGAGTTCGGTGTCTTCCAGAAGTATTATATTTATTGTAGTTCTGTTATTGACTGGTATAATTTGCTGTATGTACCCGATGTAGCTAACTTCTAATACCCCGTTTGAAGGCACCTGAATCACAAAATTACCATCATAGTCAGTTACTGTTCCATTTGAAGTACCTTGTATAAGAATATTGGCGCCGATTATTGGTTCGCCGGCAATATCCGTAATGGTACCTCTGACATTTATCATAGTGCCTGTTTGAGCACTTGCTGATAAAATCATTAGCATCCCCGATAAAAACATCATCAGAAACGCTTTCGTTTTTTTGTTGAATTTTACATACATGTTGTTAACATTATTAGATTATCTGTTTACTTTAATACCACGTTATCAATAATATTGATCTGATTAACTAAAAGAACTCTACACTCTATACAAAGTTAGATTTTCTTAAATGGGATGTTTCTGCAATCTACTTAATTAACGAAATTAAGCAGTGCAAACGATTGCATATTAGATATAATGGCTAAATTATCAATTAGTTACAATTGACAACTCAACAGGTTGCAAAAAGTAAAAAAATGTGGTTAAATTATATGTATGTAAAGTTAAAAACAGGAGTTCTGTGTCATTTTGAAGCAGATTTTCCTCTTTTCCGATCTCTTTTTTTAAGTAAAGTGATTTTCTTTTTCCCAGTTTTTGTTGAAATCCTTCTTCTAAGCATCATCAGAAAGCGTTTGCTCGGATTGCTTTTCATATACGATTCGATATGGCGAGCTCTTTTATCCTCCAGAATTTGATCAATCTCAATAAGGATTCCTGACTCTTCCACATCACCAAATTCATCATTTACTGATGTTCCGAAAAATCGCATAGTAGGAGTAAGTCCCATATAAGCGTTAATAAGAGGGGGGATGTTCCATCCTAATGCACGAACTTCTTTATTAAGGATTCTATAGTCTTCATTGAAGTTTTTGCCACGGAAAAGAGCCTCCATTTTTTTATAGTCAGTATCAGTTTCCAAAGGTACAATTGGAGTGACTAATTTCTCTTTATCGGGAAAATGTTTGTTCAGGAAGTATAATATCATGTTTCTGGCATGCTTATTATATGTTCCATACATTGTAACTTTGCCAAAAAAGTATTTTATCTGAGGATCTATAACTGTGAGGGCGCCCAAGCCATCCCAAAGGTTGTCAAGTGCAAATATACCTTTACGACCCATAAGTGTAGACTGATACTCCAGAGATACAAAGGATCTGCCTAACTCAACAGTATAGGGCAGGTAATCATTTATAAATTCATCAGAGAAGTTAAGAAGGTGGGCTGTTGCCAACATAGGTTTACCATTTTCATCAAACTCTACATCAGAGCCATAAATGAAACGATAGCCTCCAAGTATTTCTTCATTTTCCGGGTCCCATACAATAAGTTGTTTATATGGAACCTTCATCACATCATATTTGTCGATATCAGCCTCAAGTCCGGTTCCTCCACCATAATGTCTGAATGCAATTTCACGTAGTCTTCCTACCTCTCTCATCAAGTTAGGAGAATCATGACTAGTAAAAACATAGATTTCGTTATTAGCTTTATTTGTGATTCTTACTCTCTTTTGAACTGTAAGTTCTGATTTAATAAGATTCTTATCTACCGGATCGATTATCTTTTCCATATGATTTCTATTTCTTTAAAAAAGTGACTACTTCATTGAGTATACAATATCTTTCACATATTGTGCCCATTGTTTAGTCGTTCTTGAGTTATCAAATACCTGCCATGATATTGGTTTCCCAAATATGATTCTGAATTCACTATTACTGTTTTTGAACATTTCATCAGGCAAATATATAAGTTCAATATTAAATTTAAACCCAAGAGATTTTCGAATATTTGCAAAATTATAGAAGAAATTAGAGTTTACTGCCTCAAAGTGTACAGGAACAATATCTCTTTTATATTCAACCGCTTTTACAATAAAGTTCTTCATCCATTCCAGGTCAATAATCTCTCCTTTTATCTTTCTGGAACATAAGCCAGCTGGGAAGGTTATAATCTGGTTATCTGAAGCGTATGCATCATTGATTGCTTTTGCTGAATTCTTTGCCTGTGCACCATATTTATTTATAGGCACAAATATGGGTTTTAAGGGTTCAATATAATAGAGAACATCATTTACCAGATATTTAATTCTTCCATTATATTTCTCACCTAAAACAGCGGATAAACAGATACCATCAAGTCCTCCCAGAGGATGGTTCGAAGCAAATACAAACCTTCCTTCTTCTGGTATATTTTCTTCTCCCTCTATATTTAATGACAGATTAAACTCTTTGTCAACCAATGCACGCATAAATTCCACTCCCTCCAAATCCCTGTTTCTCTCAAGAATTCCATTTATGTCATCCTGATGAACGGTGCGCTTGAGATAGTTTATAAGGAATTTGGGTATTTTTTTATAATATTTCGGAGCTTTATCCTTTAAAATACCGTCAATATCAATTCTAAACGCATTGTTTGAACTCATTACTCACTCTACTTTAATTTTATCGCAAATTTACTAAAAAATGCATATGCAGTACTGAGAAAACGATATTTTCTTGTAAATCAACCTGATTTGAGTTAAACATATAATCTTGGTAATTGTTGTAATTGTCACTAAATCAGGTGTATATGTGTATGTGTTTAGGTGTTGATAACTTTTTTGTAAAATAATGTGTGGAAATGTGGGGAAAAGTGGATTATTTTGTAATTTTACACCGTTGATGTCTCTATTAGGTTGAAAATGATTTAGAAAATGTTGCAATTCCTGGGAAATATTGAAGCGAAGACAGATGCAAAAGGTAGGATTTTTATTCCCGCCATATTTCGCAAATGTCTCCAAAATGAAGGGGAGAGTTTTCTAGTCCTTCGTAAAGATATTTTTCAGAATTGTCTTGTTCTCTATCCCGGCAGCGTTTGGGAAAGTGAGATTAATGAGCTCAGAAACAGATTGAGTAAGTGGAACAGAGAACAGCAACAAATCTTCCGTCAGTTTGTGTTAGATGCAGAAAGATTGGAAATTGATGCAAATGGACGTGTGCTTATACCGAAACGATATTTACAGATGGCTTTTATTGAAACTAATGTTCGATTCCTTGGTGTGGATAACACTATTGAAATCTGGTCCAAAGAAGAATTAGAAAAGCCATTGGTTGATCCAGATGAGTTCTCTTCAAAATTGGAAGAACTCATGGGTGGAACTTTTTAAAAAGCCATTAAGGGGACATCATTTTATATATTTAAATATATCCCAAAATGGATACTGACAACATTTTTCCCAATACTTATCATACTCCGGCATTGCTTAATGAAAGCATAGACGGTCTGAATATAATGCCTTCAGGTGTTTATGTTGATGTGACTTTTGGTGGGGGTGGTCACTCCAGGGAAATACTAAAAAGACTAGGAGATCAGGGGCGTTTAATTGCATTTGATCAAGATAAAGATGCATTTAGGAATAGTATCCCCGATCCAAGATTTACCTTGGTCCATGGTAATTTTCGATTTCTGAAAAACTTCCTTCGATTTTATAATGTAGATAGCATAGATGGGTTGATAGCCGACTTAGGGGTGTCTTCTCATCACTTCGATGAATCTAGTCGGGGTTTTTCTTTTCGTTTTAAGGGAGATCTCGATATGCGGATGAATCAAAATGCTAATATATCAGCTGCAGATATTCTTAATGAATATACGGCTGATAAACTCTCAGATATTTTCTATCGATATGGAGAACTTAAAAACTCCAGAAAAATTGCAGCCTCAATAGTGAAATTCAGAGAGTCACAGAAGATTAAAAAGACAGATGAGTTTTTATCAATATTAGAGCCATATACAAGAAGAGACAAAGAGAAGAAAGTGCTTGCACAGGCATTTCAGGCTCTCCGCATTGAGGTTAATAAAGAGATGGATACATTAACTGATATGCTTAGGCAAGCATTACAGGTAATGAAGCCTGAAGGCAGAATAAGTGTGATTTCATATCATTCACTTGAAGATAGGCTTGTTAAGAATTTTTTCAAGACAGGAAATTTTGAAGGTCGCCTCGAAAAAGATTTCTATGGGAATCCTCTTACACCTTTCAGGTTAGTGAACAGGAAGGTAATTGTACCTTCTGATGAAGAGCAAAAAGCAAATCCACGTTCTCGTAGTGCTAAATTGCGAATAGCAGAAAAACTGTTGTTTGATAAAATATAAACTGTTCAGATAAAATGAAATTTAAGTTCGATAACATACGCAAATCGTTTGTCCATGTTTTTGGAGGGAGTGTTCTGACTGAGAATTTCTTCCTCCGAAACATGAGATTTATTCTTGCACTGGTAATTATAATGATTTTGTTTATTAGTCATCGTTATACTATGCTGCAAGGGATGTCTGATATAGAGCGTCTGCAACAGCAACTTAAAGATGTAAAATATGAGTCACTTACTATTTCTTCAAGTCTAACTGAAGCTAGCAGGCAAAGTGAAATAGAACGACGTGTTGAGGAGGCAGGACTTGATCTTGTCATTACAAATGAACCGGTGTATTATATAGATTAGCAGTCTTTTAGAGAAGCAAATTTATTGAAAAGATGAAAGAGCAGGATAAAAACAGAAAAAATAAAGGTATTTTGGGTAGATACGGACTCATTGTATCCGTTTTAATGCTGTTTTCATTTATGATTATATTTTCTGCAGGCAGAATTATGTTTTCAGCTGAAGGTAGAAAATGGAGAGAGGTGGGCGAAAAAGAGACAGTAATCAGAGACAGGGTTATCTTACCAAAAAGAGGTAATATCTATACATATGATGATAAGCTACTTGCATCTACAGAACCAATTTATAGTATCTACATGGACTTTTGGGCTGATGGAATGAAGAAAGATACTCTCGTTAAATATGTAGATGATCTGTCTGTTGCACTTGCAAGAAAATTTCCCGACCGCACTGCATCTCAGTATAAGAATATTATAATGAATGGCTGGAATCTTCGTGAAAAAGAGGAGAGGCAGATTCTCGAAAATAAAAACAAAGGGATTGATGAGAGGGTTCCAATTCGATCAAGATATGTGAAGATATTAAGAAATGATATTAACTATATAGATCTGAAAGAGATACGTACATTCCCATTTTGGAATCAGAGATCTAACAGGAGTGGTTTGATAGCTGAAGAGCGAAATTCTCGCAAAAAACCATTTGGAAATCTGGCAAACCGTACAGTAGGAAGCGTCTATAAAGATATCGAAAAAGGTGGAGCCAGTGGACTGGAACTAAAATACGATTCTCTTTTAAGGGGAGTACCGGGAGTTAAATATCGTCAGAAAATTCAGGGCAAATGGATGGATGTAGTTGAAGAACCTGCTAAAGAGGGGTGGGATATAGTAACTACTATTGATGCTGATATTCAAGATATTGCCGAGCGTGCACTTAAAAGCAAACTTGTGGAAACAGAGGCTGAATCAGGTACTGCAATTATTATGGAAGTAAAAAGCGGTGAGATTAAGGGAATTGTAAACTTAGACCGTTTGAGTAACGGCGATTATGCCGAAGGTAACCCGAATGCTTTTTCTTATATGAATGAACCTGGATCAACATTTAAGACTGTTACCACTATGATAGCACTTGATGATGGTGTAATTACTCCAACTGATTCATTCTATGTAGGTAACGGTCTGTTCCAATATAATAAAAGATGGGTCAGAGATCATTACTGGCGCAGAGGTCAGGATAGAGGATATCTCACAGTGGCAGAGGGTATGGAGTTGTCTTCGAATGTTGTAATGAGCAAAATAGTTCTAAAGGGATACGAAGATAAACCTGAGAAATTTGTAGACGGTATTGATAGGATAGGTCTGCGAAAACAGTTAACGTGGGATGTACCATTAAACGGTATTGAGGGTACCTCTTCAATCCGATATCCTAATGATAAAAATAACTATTGGTCAAAAACAACACTTCCATGGATGTCTTTCGGATACGAAACACAAATACCTCCAATATACATGCTGATGTTTTACAATGCTATCGCAAACGGTGGAAAAATGATCAAGCCATTTATTGCAAAGCAGTTTCTGGAAAACGGAAAGGTTGTAAAAGAGTTTGAGGCGGAGGTGGTTAATCCTAAGATATGTAAAGAGTCAACTTTAGAAGAGATAAAGAAGATGCTGGTTGGTGTTGTTGAAAATGGAACAGCAAAAGTTGTAGCATCAGATTATTTTAGCATTGCAGGGAAAACCGGTACAGCGCAAATCGCAGGTGGAGGTGGATATTCCGGATATTATGTTTCGTTTAGCGGTTATTTTCCTGCAGATGAGCCTATGTATACAATATTTGTTGGTCTGCGTAAACCAAAAGGTGTTCCATCAGGGGGAGGAATGGCAGGTATGGTATTTAAAAATATAGCTGAACAGACTTATTTAAGAAAAGTCCGACTTTTAGCGGAAGATTGTAAAGTGGATTCTACATTGCAAAAAGCTCCTGAAATAAAACATGGCAACTGGAATAACAATAAATATGTATTGAATAAACTAAATCTGTCAGTAGCAGATAAAAATAGTGATTCGGATTGGGTAAAAATAAAATTTGAAAATAATGAATATCTAACCGAAGAGATTGCACTCAACAATTCAAAAATACCTGACGTGAAGGGAATGGGTGCACGAGATGCTGTGTATCTTCTGGAAAAATCCGGATTAAGAGTAAACCTGATTGGCTCAGGAAAAGTTGTGTCCCAGTCTTTCACACCGGGACAGAATCTTGTTAAGGGAACAACAATAACAATAACCTTGCGTTAATTGGACCAATAAAAAATGTTTTTATGAAACTTAGTAAGTTAATTGAAGGATGTAAAGTCATAAATATTCGTGGTGATAAAGATGCAGAAGTTGAATCTATCACATCCGATTCACGCAATGTCGTTAAAGGATCTCTATTTATTGCCGTTGAGGGAATATTTACTGACGGGCATTCTTATATTGGAAAAGCAATAGAACAGGATGCTACTGTTGTAGTTTTTGATAAACCTCTTATAGAAGAGTACTTTTCGCGTGTAACATATGTTCAGGTTGAAGATAGTTCAGAAGCACTTGCTCAAATTGCATCTGAGTGGTTTGGTAACCCATCTCAGCTCATAAAGTTGGTTGGTGTAACTGGTACAAATGGGAAAACAACCATTGCAACATTGCTTTACAGGATATTTAGATTATCAGGTTATCCTTCTGGTCTGCTGTCAACTGTAGGCAATTATGTTAATGATGAATTCTACCAAACAACACATACAACACTCGATCCGATATCATTAAACAGCTATCTCAGAAAAATGGTTGATGCAGGATGCGAGTATGCATTTATGGAGGTAAGCTCACACGCTATACATCAAAAGCGTGTTCATGGCCTTCTTTTTGCTGGTGGAATATTTACAAATCTTACGCAGGATCATCTCGATTATCACAGTAATATGCTGGAGTATCGAAATGTAAAGAAATCTTTTTTTGATAATCTTCCAAAGGACACATTTGCATTGACTAACTCAGATGACAAGAATGGGTTGGTAATGCTTCAGAATACTAAAGCAAAGAAGTATACATACTCTCTCAGGAGTATGGCAGATTTTAAAGCACGTATATTCGAGAAACATTTTGATGGCAGCGAGATAGAGATAAATGGCAAAGCTTTATCTGTACAATTTGTGGGTGTTTTTAATGTCTACAATCTCTTGGCTGTATATGGAGCATCAATATTGTTGGGTCTCGAAGAAGAAGAGGTGTTAAAAATACTTTCTGTGCTTAAGCCGGTTGCCGGGAGATTCCAGACAATACGTTCACCAAAAGATTATACTGCTGTTGTTGATTATGCACACACTCCTGATGCTTTGACAAATGTTCTAAGCTCTATAAACGAGGTGCTTAGCGGAAATGGTAAAGTAATTACGGTAGTTGGCTGTGGTGGCAATCGTGATAAAACCAAACGCCCTATTATGGCCAGGGAAGCCGTTAAAGGGAGTGATAGAGTGGTTTTTACCTCTGATAATCCCAGATTCGAAGATCCAATGGATATTCTTAATGATATGCTTGCTGGACTAACTGAAGAAGAAAAAAGTTCTGCATTAACAATTGCAGATCGTAGAGAGGCTATAAAGACTGCATGTGCATTAGCTCAACCTGGCGATGTTATTTTGATTGCCGGAAAAGGTCATGAGGACTATCAGGAAGTTAAAGGTGTAAAACATCATTTTGATGATAAGGAAGAGGTAGAAAAGATATTTTCTGCTCAATAAATTGTGTTAGATAAATACGATAAACAATGTTATATTACCTATTTGATTATTTAGATAAGCTTGATTTTCCCGGAGCAGGAATGTTTCAGTTCGTAATGTTTCGATCTGCAATGGCAGCCATATTTGCTCTGCTTATTGGTGTTTTTTTCGGGAAAAAGCTAATAAGGAAACTTCAGAAGAAACAAATTGGAGAAACAATTCGTGATCTTGACCTGGAAGGGCAATATAGTAAAAGAGGTACACCTACGATGGGTGGTATAATAATCATTCTCTCTATACTTTTTTCCATGCTTCTTTTCGGTAAACTTGAGAATATCTATATCATTATAATGCTTGTAAGCACTGTTTGGTTAGGGACTCTGGGATTTGCAGATGATTATATTAAGGTCTTCAAAAAAGATAAAGAGGGACTTGAAGGAAAATTCAAGATTATTGCACAAGTCGGCCTTGGCCTTATTGTTGGACTCACAATATATTTTAGTCCTGAGATTGTAGTAAGAGAAAATACTGAAATACGAATTGATAACGTAATTGAAGATGTGACCTATAAGAGTGAAGATGTAAAAACTACAAGTACAACAATTCCTTTTGTAAAAAATAACAACTTTGATTACAGATGGCTGGTAAGCTGGCTGGGTGATTATGCTGATGAAGCTGTTTGGGTAGTTTTTGTCTTAATTGTAATTTTAATTGTAACAGCTGTATCAAATAGTGCTAATCTCACTGATGGTCTGGATGGTCTTGCCTCTGGATCATCTGCAATAATTGGAGTAGCTTTAGGTATACTGGCTTATGTTTCGGGACGTGTTGACTTTGCCTCTTATCTTAATATCATGTATATACCCGGAAGTGACGAACTTATGGTTTTTGCTTCTGCATTTGTAGGTGCATGTGTAGGATTCCTGTGGTATAATGCTTATCCTGCACAGGTTTTCATGGGGGATACGGGAAGTTTAACCATAGGAGGGATTATAGGTGTGTTTGCAGTGCTGATTCATAAGGAACTTCTTTTGCCCATATTGTGCGGAGTGTTTTTTGTTGAGGCCCTTTCAGTAATAGGACAGGTTACATACTTTAAATATACTAAAAAGAAATATGGTACCGGAAGAAGAATATTTAAGATGACACCTTTGCATCATCATTTTCAGAAGCCGGGAGATGGAAGCATCGATGCAATTATACAAAAGCCTAAAACACCTATCACTGAGCCAAAACTTGTTACTCGTTTTTGGCTGATAGGCATTCTGTTAGCTGTATTAGCTGTTGCAACTTTGAAAATGAGATAATATTTAAGAAATAAAATATGAATGAAAAATTGATTGTTGTTCTTGGTGGTGGAGAGAGTGGTGTTGGAACTGCCATACTTGCCAAAAAGATGGGCTTCAAAGTATTCCTGTCAGACAGCGGCATTATAAAAGATAAGTACAGAGATATTTTGAATTCTCACAACATCAATTTTGAAGAGAATAGTCATACAAAAGATATTATACTAAAAGCGGATGAAGTAGTTAAAAGTCCGGGAATTCCTGATACATCCTTAATTGTTCAAGAGCTTAAAGAAAAAGGAACTTCAATCATTTCAGAGATAGAGTTCGCAAGCCGGTATACTTCAGCTAAACTCATTTGTGTCACCGGGAGTAATGGTAAAACAACAACAGTAAATCTGATATATCACATTCTTAAGTCTGCTGGCTTGAATGTAGGATTGTGTGGTAACGTAGGAAACAGTTTTGCCCTACAAGTGGCTGAGAAAGATTTTGATTATTATGTTCTAGAATTAAGTAGTTTTCAACTGGAAGGATTAATTGAATTCCGGGCTGATATTGCGGTATTGCTGAATATCACACCTGATCACCTCGACAGGTATAACAACGATATGCAGGAGTATATAAATGCAAAAATGAGAATTATACGGAATCAACGAGTTAATGATTCTTTTATTTACTGGGAGGATGACCCTATTGTAACCAGAGAGATAGAGAAACTTAAACCTGAAGTTACATGCTATCCATTTGGTGAGTTTAAAAAAGAACATACCGTTGGATATACTGAAAATGGAAAATTGTTTATCAATACTAAAGGTAATATGTTTAATATGGAATTAGAATTATTAGCTTTGGAAGGAATGCATAATGTGTATAACTCTTTGGCATCAGGTATAGTAGCAAAGCTGATGGATATCACCGACGATCAGTTGAGAATTTCACTGTCCGATTTTCAGGGCGTACCTCACAGACTGGAAAAGGTGGCAACTGTGCGTGGAGTTCAATATATAAATGATTCTAAGGCCACTAATGTAAATTCCTGCTGGTATGCTTTAAAGAGTATGCGAAGTAAAACAGTGCTGATTCTGGGAGGTACTGATAAAGGTAATGATTACTCAGAGATCGACGATCTGGTCCGATCTAAAGCAAGGGCTCTGATATTTTTAGGAAAAGATAACAGTAAGTTACACACATTTTTTGATGGTAAAGTTGAAGAAATAAGAGATGCAAGTTCAATGAAAGAAGCTGTAGATCTGGCTTACAAACTTGCTCAAAAAGGAGATGTCGTTTTGCTTTCTCCATGCTGTGCAAGTTTCGATCTCTTTAAAAATTATGAAGATAGAGGAGATCAGTTTAAAGAATGTGTAAGGAACTTATAATGTTTAGGAAATAATTCTACGAATCTGAAAAATTGTAATTATGCTCGATAATAAAAACTACACAGACAACCCGACAGAACCTATCGAAGAGGTTAAAACGTCCGGATCTACGCTGGTCGAATTCGGGCACAAGATATTCAAAGGGGATAAGGTTATCTGGTCTGTATTTATAATACTCTGTATTATTTCACTGATCGAAATTTTTAGTGCTACAAGTACAATTGTGTACCGACAGCAAAATCAATTTGGTCCCATCCTGCGTCACACAATGTTTTTAATAGGGGGCGTTGGAATCATTTTGCTTATACATAATATTCCATATAGATTTTTCTCATCACTTATATTTGTGCTGTTGGGAGCAATTGTGTTGCTTATTCTCACTCCATTTATAGGAGAGAGTGTAAATAACGCCGACAGATGGATATCAATAATGGGATTCACAATTCAACCCTCTGAGATTGCAAAGATTTCACTCATGGGTACCATTGCATTTCTGTTAAGTAAACAGAATGGACACAATGATGGAATACTCTTTAAGTGGATGATTGGTCTGATGATTGTAGTATGCGGAATAATTGCAGTGGATAACTTATCAACAGCTGTACTGCTCTTTGGTGTATGCTATCTTCTGATGTTTATTGGAAATGTAAAGATTACTAGACTTCTTAAAGTAGCTGGCGTCGGTATTGCAATCATCCTTTTGTTTGTATTGTTACTTAAGATCATTCCTGAGAGCTGGACCGACTCAGGTCCCCTCAATCGTTTAGGTACATGGCAAAATCGTATCACTCATTTTGGAGAAGCAAAAGAGATGACGGAAGAGGAATACTTTACTATTACAGACGAAAATTATCAGGTAGCACATGCAAAAATAGCAATATCTAATGGGGGGGTATTTGGAGTTTTCCCTGGCAATAGTACAGAAAGAGATTTCTTACCACAAGCTTATTCCGATTTTATATATGCTATTATAATTGAAGAGATGGGACTTCTGGGTGGTATGTTTGTTTTACTACTATACCTGGTTATACTGATACGAGGAGGTATAATAGCGAGGAAGACAGAAAAATTATTTCCAAAATATCTTGTAATGGGATCTGCTCTGATGCTGTCTATACAGGCATTTATTAATATGGCAGTTGCGGTCAACCTGATTCCGGTAACCGGTCAGCCTCTTCCTTTAATAAGCCGTGGAGGGACATCAACTTTAATAACTTGTGCTTATTTTGGACTTATACTTAGTGCAGACCGTTTTGGTATAAGTAAAAAGAAAGAAGGAGACTCGGTGGATAGTGATGACAAAAGCAATGAAGTTGGCGGAATAGACGGTGATGATAATAAAGATTCATCTAACCCGGAGGATGTTTCAGTAAACGGTCTTGAAGATAAAGTGGAATTTGAAATCTATCAGGTATGAAGAAGTTTATAGTAAGTGGTGGCGGAACAGGAGGACATATTTTTCCTGCTATATCTATAGCAAATGCAATCAGAAAGCGTTGGCCCGATAGTGAAATATTGTTTGTGGGAGCAGAGGATCGCATGGAAATGGAACGTGTACCCGCTGCCGGATACAGGATTATAGGTCTTCCTGTTGCAGGGTTCGACAGGAAGAATATGATTAAAAATATCAGTGTTGCTGCAAAACTGATAAAAAGTATGAATAAAGCTCGTGGTATCATTAATGAATTTAAGCCTGATATCGCTATAGGTGTAGGAGGTTACGCAAGTGGCCCCATTCTTAAGGCAGCCTCTGCCAAAGGTATTCCAACACTTATTCAGGAGCAAAATTCATATGCAGGAATAACCAATAAAATGCTTGCAAAAAAAGCTTCAGTCATTTGTGTTGCATATGAAGGAATGGAGAGCTATTTCCCAAAGGATAAGATTGTACTCACAGGAAATCCCTGTCGTCAGGATTTAATCGTTTCTGCTGAGAATCGCAAGAAAGGTTATGAGCACTTCAATCTTGATCCAAAGAAGCGAACAATCTTAATGTTAGGAGGAAGCCTTGGTGCAGCAACATTAAACAAAAGCATTGTTTCAGCTCTCGATAAATTGAGAAAAGATGAAAATGTACAGGTTTTATGGCAGTGTGGTAAGTATTACTTTAAAGATATGCAGAAACTGCAGACCGAAGGTAAAATACCTCACAATATCCATCTGATGGATTTTATATCTCGTATGGATTACGCCTATTCTGTAGCGGATTTAATAATATCTCGTGCAGGAGCTGGTTCTATTTCCGAGTTCAGTCTACTTGGCAAAGCTGTGATTCTTGTACCGTCACCAAATGTGGCAGAAGATCATCAGACAAAGAATGCACAAGCATTGGTAAATAAGGAAGCTGCCGTAATGATATCAGATGCCCTGGCTCCAAAACTGCTGTTTGATTTTGCACTGGAAATGGTTAGAAATGACGATGAGCTGAAAAAGTTAAGTGAAAACATTATTCAACTGGCACAGCACAATTCTGCAGAAAGAATTGTTGATGAGATTGAAAAACTGATTTAGGAATTTGATAAACAACTTTGATCTCTTTAATGCAAAAAGAGTAAACTCAGAGAAGAAATATTTTGAAAAGTGAAGATATAAAAATGGAGTATAATAATATATATTTTATAGGGATAGGTGGGATAGGCATGAGTAATCTTGCCCGCTATTTTCTTTCAAAAAATAAAAAAGTGGGAGGTTATGATCGTACGGAAACACTACTCACCGAAACTCTTTCAAAAGAGGGTGCTTTAGTTCATTACGAAGACTCCATAACTCAGATTCCAGATCATTTTAAAGATAAGAATGACACCCTGATTGTTTTCACACCTGCTGTTCCTGCATCACATAGCGAATTAAACTGGTTTAAGGATAATGGTTTTAAGGTAATTAAACGTGCTCAGCTTTTAGGTGAAATAACCAGGTCCAGTAAGGCCATCTGTATTGCTGGTACTCACGGAAAGACAACTGTATCAAGTATGACAGCCCACCTCTTTCGTCAATCACATGTGGATTGTAATGCATTTTTAGGCGGGATACTCAAAAACTATGATACCAACCTGCTGCTTTCCGGTAAAAGTAATGTAACTGTTGCTGAAGCTGATGAATATGACAGATCTTTTCACTGGCTCACACCTGAAATTGCAATTATTACATCAGCCGATCCGGACCATCTGGATATTTATGGTGATGAACAATCTTACAGAGAGAGCTTCGAGAAATTTACATCACTTATAAAACCTGGTGGACATCTTATTCTTAAAAAAGGAGTAGCCGTTACACCAAATGTAAACGATAGAGTGAAAGTATGGACATATTCAGAAAATGAGGGTGACTTCCATGCAGAGAATATCAGATCGGGAAATGGAGAAACAGTTTTTGATCTCGTTTCGCCAATTGAGAATATTCAAGATATCTCACTTGGAGTGCCGGTAAGGATAAATATTGAAAATGGTATAGCAGCCATTGCAGCAGCTCAGCTAAGTGGAGTAACAGCAGAAGAGATTCGTCGTGCAATGAGCTCTTTTGAAGGTGTAAGAAGACGTTTCGATTACAGGATAAAAAGTAATCAGATAGTATATATCGATGATTATGCACACCATCCGAATGAACTTAAGGCAGCTATAGAATCGATAAAATCACTCTACCCGAACAAAAAGGTAACAGCTGTTTTTCAACCACACCTTTATTCCCGGACACGTGATTTTGCAAATGAATTTGCCTCTAGTCTCTCACTTCTGGAAGATGTTATATTACTGGATATTTATCCTGCCAGAGAATTACCTCTCGAAGGAGTTACCTCTCAAATAATATTTGAGAAGATAACAACAGCTGAGAAACTGCTTTGTAGTAAAAATGAACTTCCTGAACTGATTAAGAATAAGCCTATGGAAGTCTTTGTTACATTTGGTGCAGGAGATATCGACCGTTTGGTGCCCGAAATAGAAAAAATATTAAGAGATAGGTATTTGAGTAAGGTATAATCTTATTTAAATTAGTAGTATATTGAACTTCAAGATTTATCTTTGTATAGAAAAATAAAACGATAGTGAAGAAAATCCTTGTCATATTCATTGCTCTGGCAGTTGTTGGTTACCTGATATTTTCAGCTGACTATTTCAGGGAATCATCACACAACAGTGTTTGTGAAGAGTTTGTTGTTATTGTAAAAGATAGTACACAAACCCAGTTTGTAACAGCCAGAGAAGTAGAGGATTTAGTGAAGAAGTATAAACTTTATCCGGTAGGGAAACCTTTTAAAGAGATAAATACACTGGCTATTCGTGATACAATTCTTGGCAACAGACTAATTGAATCTGCTGATGTATTTATTACTTCAAGTTCTACAATTGTGGCAACAATACGACAGAGAGAACCAATTCTTAGAGTAGTTTCAGATATAAAAGGAAATTTTTATGTAGATAAGGATCGAAAGATAATGCCCGTCTCTTCTAGTTTTGCTGTTTATGTGCCAATTGCAACTGGTGTAATAGATGAGGAATTTGCTCAAAACGAACTGTATGATTTTGCAATGTTCCTTAGGAATAATTCCGAATGGGATGCGTGGATCGAACAGATAGTGGTTAGGAGTGATAACGAAGTGGTATTAATTCCCAGAGCTGGTGATTTTAAGATAATTATGGGAGATATTGATGATTATCACTCCAAGTTGGATAAATTCGCTCGTTTCGTTGATGGAGGATTAAATGTTGTTGGATGGAACCGTTATTCCGAAATTAATTTAAAGTATGAAAATCAAGTTGTGTGCACCAGAAAATAGTAATAATCACAACAAAAAAAATATAGCCAATATATGACGCAATCAGAATTTATAGCTGTAATAGATCTGGGAACATATAAAATAAAAGGTGTTGTTGCTCGCAGGAACGACAATAATGTTTTTTCAATACTCGAAAGTAAAACCATTGATTCTGGCAACTCAATACGCAGAGGTATGGTTTACAACATTGAAGAAACCGGAGCAAGTGTCAGGAAATTAATGACTATGCTTGAAAACAGTATAGATCAAAAAATAGGTAAGGTATATGTTTCTCTTAACGGACAGTCACTGCATACTATGGAGGTCAGGGACACAAAACAGCTCTCTACCGGTGGAATAGTGTCCGAAGAAGTGATCAAACAGTTACAGGAGTCTGCCGAGAAATTTACTCCCGATCTGAAAAGAAATTATGCTGTCGCAGATGTTGAATATTATATTGATGGTAAGCAGGAACTTAACCCAGTAGGTGTTGCTGGTACGCAAATAGAAGCAGCTTACAGGATTGTAACAGGCAGACCCAATTTACTGTCTAATATTGAGAAAAGCTTTAGTGATAAAGCTAAACTCCCAATTGCCGGATATGTTATAGGTGCTCTAGCGTCAGCTGCTATAGCATTGAACGATGAAGAGAAAGAGCTGGGTTGTGCATTTGTTGATTTCGGTGCAGGCACTACCACTCTATCAATATATAAAAATGGGATTTTAAAGAGGATGGTTGTGATTCCTTTTGGTGGTAAGAATATCACTAAAGATATATGTGCGTTGAATATAACTGAAAATGACGCAGAGCAATTAAAAATTAAGTTCGGAAAAGCATATGAGAATCACGAAAGTCCTTTTTTTACATCACCATTCTCTTCAAAGCCTGATGTAGATCTAACAGAGCTCAACAGGGTGATTGGATTACGTCTTGATGAAATTTCTGCAAACCTTAAAGAGCAGATCAGACTTTCAGGTCTCGAGAATGAACTGGGTTCCGGAATGATAATTACGGGGGGCGCATCACAATTAAAGAATATGACTGATTACTTGACTCACAAGTTCAAGATGCCTGTAAGGAAAGCAACAGCTAAAAAAACTTTTATAAATAATGCTTCTGAACTTATCAACGACCCCTCATTTACTCAGGTTTTAGGGATGTTGTTGTTTGGTAAAGAGAGCTGTCACTATGAGGATCGCCATGTTTATAATGAATATGACGAAGAGGAATTCTCTAAAGAAAGTGAGAAAAAAGAGTATAGAGAAACTGCAAAAGCAGTGAAGAAGACCAAGAAAACTCAAAAACCGGGTCTCTTTTCAAAATTCGGCGATATGTTTGAGAATATGTTTTCTGATGAGGATGAATAATTAAAAGGTACACATTGATGGATTACGATTTATTAGATTTTCAAATAGAGAGTCATACAGACGCAATTATTAAAGTAATTGGTGTTGGTGGAGGTGGCGGTAACGCCGTAAATCATATGTTCAGAGAAGGTATTCATAATGT
The DNA here is from genome assembly GCF_028696275.1 of Lascolabacillus sp. Lineage (NCBI taxonomy): Bacteria > Pseudomonadati > Bacteroidota > Bacteroidia > Bacteroidales > Porphyromonadaceae > Lascolabacillus > Lascolabacillus sp. The sequence goes on along the minus strand of NZ_JAQVHI010000003.1, from coordinate 59,166 downwards.
CTCATTTGCATTATGTAATACAGATAATCAGGCTTTGATGGAATCTCCGGTACCTGTAAAAGTTCAGTTAGGTACAACTACAACCGGTGGATTAGGTGCCGGGAACAAACCTGAAATCGCCAGAAAAGCCGCTGAAGAGAGTGTGGATCTGATTGAAGATCTGCTTAACGATGGTACACGCATGGTATTTATTACTGCGGGAATGGGTGGTGGAACCGGAACTGGAGCAGCCCCTGTAATTGCCCGTGTAGCCAAAGAGTTAGGTATTCTTACAGTAGGAATTGTTACTATACCTTTTGTGTTCGAAGGATCCAGAAAAATTGTTCAGGCTCTAAAAGGTGTAGAAGAGATTGCCAAGAATGTAGATGCTTTGCTTGTAATAAACAACGAACGTCTGCGTGATATATATAGTGATCTTACTGTACTTAATGCATTTGCCAAAGCTGATGATACTCTTACCACTGCTGCAAAGAGCATTGCGGAAATCATCACTGTACATGGTCATGTTAATCTCGACTTTGCTGATGTAAATACTACATTAAAAGATGGTGGAGTGGCCATAATGAGTAGTGGAAAAGGAACAGGAAGTGACCGTATTAATGAGGCCATAAAAGACGCTCTGCACTCTCCTCTGCTCAACAATAACGATGTTTTCAACTCTAAGAAAATATTGATAAATCTCTGCTTTGGAGAAGAAAATCCTTTGATGATGGAAGAGATGAATGCACTTCATGATTTTATGTCAAAATTCAGTAATGATATTGAAGTAATCTGGGGTGCTGCAGTTGATGAATCACTGGATAAAGAGGTTAAGGTGACGCTGCTGGCGACTGGATTCTCAATTAATAATGTTCCCGGTATAGAAGAGATTAAACTGGAAGAGAGTAAAGCTGATGAGCTACAGCGTAAGATTCAGGAAGATGAAGAGCGAAAACGCGAGATCAAAGATAAGGAGCTTATTGAGAAGTATTATGGAAAAGCCGGATTGGAAACTCTTTCAGCAAACAATTACAGACAGGAGCCATTTATACTTACTTTAGAGGAGCTGGACGATGATAAGATTCTGGAGGCTTTGGAGAAGAACCCGGTATTTAAAAGGGATAGAACTTTTAATCCCAGAACATATCATATAGATAAACTTAACCAGTCGGCTACTCTGTTCGACTAAGAGATGAATTTTATATTTTATAATTCAGGTACAAATACATTTAAAATCATTTGAAAAAAGATAACTGTTATGACACTATTCGATACTATCACAGAAGAGATAAAAAAAGCAATGCTGGCTAAAGATAAGGTCCGTCTTGATGCATTAAGAGGGGTAAAGAAAGAGTTTCTGGAAGCTAAGACTGCTAAAGGTGCAGCAGATGAACTTGCAGATGATAAAGCAATAGCTATTCTTCAAAAGATGGTAAAACAACGCAAGGAGAGTGCTGAAATATATAAAGAGCAGGGTAGGGAAGATCTGGCAGAAACTGAGATTGAGCAGATGAAGGTTATCCAGGAATATTTACCTAAACAGCTTTCAAAAGAAGAAATAGAGGCAGAAGTCATGAGAATAATTGCCGACACAGGCGCTTCCACTATGAAAGATATGGGAAGAGTTATGGGTATAGCCACAAAAGAACTTGGTGGAAAAGCTGATGGTGGAACCATTTCTGCTATCGTGAGACAAAAGTTGTCTTAACACAGGCTCTGATATACATTTTCAACTGAAACAATTAATCAGAAAAGCAACTAATAGCCAGTAACTATCTTATAAAAATTGGGAGTTCTTTAGTGAATCTTTTCTCAATTAAATTTGATTTACTGGCTCGTTTGTTTAGTTTAGTAAGCTCTTTCTCCAAATCTTTATTAGTTTTCAAATCATCGGAAAGTAGTAAAATGGAGAATGATTTATCATCTATTATATTTATTCTGAAAGCAACAGTCCTGTTTTCAATAATATCATTCTCGGCAATTTTTATAATATAATCCTTACCCATACTAAAATCAAATGTAATAGGGTGATATCCCATTGCAAAGGCTGTTATCTTGCCTATTTTATCAAAATCAGTAAATATTACACTTCCATTGCTATCTGTAACACCGGCATTCAAAACTTTACCTGAGCTGTTTTTAGATTCCACAAGAATACCCTGAACAGGGTAATTGTCAATACTTACCACTCTTACTCTGCACGTATCCTCGCTAATTGCATCCTGCGATGAATAGGATGTTTTATGTCCGGGATAGTCAGTCGTATTTATAAGCATGAAATTTTCAATTAATTCATAACTTCCTTCGCCAACCTGAACTGTGGATAGTCCCGCAAAACCTGTAATTCTGAATGAAACCTTTTCTCCCATGAAAATTATCGAGTCGTTCCCGTTTTTATACACACCTTCCAGTTGTTGTGCAGACGCCACCATTTGAGATAATAGTAGTAATGATAGTATAAGAATTTTTTTCATAAGAGTGGTTTTTTTGTGTTGCTGTAACAAAAATAGCTATATTTTTCACTTATTTAAAATATTGTTCGAGAAAACAGGGTAAAAAAAAGACCGCTCACAGGAGCGGCCCTTCTTTATGTCATGAATGTAAATCCAAATTATCTTTCTGCCTTAGCATTTGGTTGTGCCGGCCAATATGGATTCTGATACAGATTTGAATTATCTGCTGTTCCATCAGGTGAGGCAAGCTGCATCTGTCTAAATGGAATTGGTGCCAGATAATTGGCTTCCGACCAGTTGTAACCATTAAATATTGTATTTGTAGATGAATTCAGAATCTGATATGGACGCAGATATTTACTTAAGTCTCTACTTGAAACATTAGCATCTGAACTACCATCATCAACCAATCCTGCACTTGTCACTTCACCTGGTTTAGGATCTGTATAGATAGAGTTCTTATATGCCTCATCCCATAAATTGAATCCTTCAATTATATAGTTTTTAACCTGATCCATAGCTCTCCATCTGATAAGGTCATCATAACGAATACCTTCACTCAGATATTCATTTCTGCGTTCACGACGGATGTTATAAAGAGTAGGATCAACCAAAGTACCACCTGAATATGCACCCCAGTCACCCAGAGCCTCAATACTCATATCTGTAGCAGTAATAGTTTTATTGTAATCAGCATCAACACCGGCTCTTGTTCTCAAAGCTCTCCAGTATCTGTCTGCAACAGCATCAATAGTTCCTTTCTTCATGTAAGAAGCCTCTATATAGTTCAGATAAGCTTCTGCAGCACGGAAGATTGGAGAACCTGCAGTTGCTGTCAAATCAGAACCCGGTGCTTCAGAAGGATCATAGTTCATGAATTTTCTTGATCTGTAACCTGTAACGTCTCTAACCTCCTGAAGGTTGATAATCAGCGGTGCAGTAAAGATGGCTGAATCACTCTTAATGTGTACTGGATCATCTTCATCAAAAAGGAAAAGCTGAAGACGCTCATCACGATTCTCTTTCAGATCAGTGATGAATGTATCTCCTTTGTATTCTGAACCTTGTGCATAGATAGGCAGACCGTTCTTCATCAGGAAGCCATCAACAAAACCTTTTGTTAATCCTGTATTTGCTCCTCTTTCAATATATATAGTTACACCATGTGTAATAGAAAGTGAAAGATCATATTGACGCCAGAATAATATTTCATCGAATTTACCCATGTCTCTTGAAGAGAACATGTCAAAATATGGATTCCATCCTGCAAATTCTGCTCTTGAAGGAGGATTTAATACACCAGAGTTAGCTGTTAACTCAATTTTATCTGCGACCTGTTTTGCTGCATCCATAGCTTGATCCAGGAACCAGTCGATCTCACTATCAAGATTGATTGAGAAACCGCTGTTGTAGCTCATAGAAGCACCCGGCCAGCCTGCTTCACCCGGTACACGTGGTGTGCCTCTGTGATAATTAAGGAAAGATGCTTCATAAAGTGCTACTCTTGATTTAGCTAAGAGTGCTGCATCTTTGGTGAGTCTTGTTTTATTCGATACACCATTCTGCATAAGTAATATTGCAGAGTCCAGGTCAGAAATTATTTGACGTGCAACAAGATTACGTGGCTTACGTTCAGCTGCTGCAACCAGAATCTCCTCCTGATCAGGAAGAACTGTGGTTACAATTGGGAAGTCACCATAGGTTTTTAGTCTGTCAAAATAAGCCATTGCTCTTAGCATATATACTTCACCAATATAGTGATCTATCATCAGTGTGTTTCCTGAAAGTGCATTGTCAGTTCTTTTTGGTAACACCTCCTGAAGGAAGAAGTTAAATGCCCTGATATTTCCAAAACCTAAGTCACCATTTTGTGGAACCAAACGGTTTCCCGGTTCATATAAACCAAGATTAGGATTTGATGTAGCCTGATTGTCAGTGTGGTCATCCAAACGGCCTATACCTGTGCTCCATCCACCATGAGTGCTGAACAAAGAAGAGTAATAGTTAATGGGAAATGAAGCAAGATCGCTTTCAGAACTGAGGAATTGGTTTGGTCCAACCTGGTCCAGAGGCTCTCTGTCCAGGAAGTCCTCACAAGAAGTGAGAGATAGAACCAATACTCCAATAATTAATAAAAAATGTTTATATATAGTATTCATCTTATTGTTGTTATTGATTAAAAGTTAATATTCAAACCAACAGAAATAACCTTGCTAAGTGGGTATAGTTTACCGTTACCCCAGTCTCCACCAAGGAGTTCAGGATCAAATACACCTGTAATCTCTGATAAAGTCAAAAGGTTATCACCTGAGATATAAAAACGTACATTCTGCATACCAGCTTTATTAACAATACTGCTTGGTAAGGTATATCCTAGTTGAATATTCTTAAGTCTCAGATATGCTGCATTCTGCAGATATCTTGTTTGTGTGTACTGGTTCTTTCCTTCGCCTGAGAAAAGTGGTCTTGGATAATATGCATCTAAGTTTGCTCCAAGAGGGTTGTCTTCGTCACGGAAGAAATCCCAATGCTCTTCGAAGGCGGTTGATTGCCACATACCTCCTGAAGCACCCCAGAAATATGGTCCGCCAAGCATATAGTCTCTTTTTCCTACTCCCTGGAAGAATACTCTTAAGTCGATTCCTTTCCATGCTGCATCAAGAGTAACACCAAACTTATAGCGAGGAATGCTGTTGCCAATTATGGTCATATCTCCATGATCATCAAGAGTGTTAGCTCCATTGTTTACAACACCATCACCATTCAGGTCTTTATACATAACATCACCAGCAGCCCAGTTACTTCCCCATACAGGTCTGTTGTTTTCTAAGTGGGCTTGCATCTCTGCATCAGATTTTGCAATTCCTTCTGTTGTATAACCCCATATTTCACCGTTCATACGACCGTTATACCATGTACTTAAGCTATAAGTATCGTTTGGATAACGAGTAATTCTTTGCTGGTCATCAGAAAGTACAAGCTTCACACCATATGAGAAATCCTGGATCATATCTCTCCAGTTAACCTCAAGCTCCCAACCGTAAGACTCCATGTCTGCGTTGTTAACTCTTGGAACGCCTGTACCTAAGATAGAAGACAATTCTGGTGCAGGTCCAATCATATCCTTTGTTGTACGGTTAAAGACATCAAATGCACCTGTAAAACGTCCATTGAGTGAGTTCCAGTCCAAACCAAGGTTCCAAGACTGAATAGTTTCCCATGTCATTAATGAGCTTACAATTCCAGGAGCAGAAGAGATGTTTGGTTTTCTGCCATCAACTAACCAATTACCTGCACTTGAACTAACAGGCATTGACAGGAAGAATGGATACCAACTGCTTGTATTCATATTTCCAAGCTGACCCCAAGATGCTCTTAGTTTAAACATGCTTATTTTGTCAGCAAGTGGAGCGAAGAAATCTTCATGAGCCATATTCCATCCAACAGAGAATGAAGGGAAAGTACCCCATCTCTTATCACCAACGAATCTTGAAGATCCGTCACGTCTTACGTTAGCTTCGAAAAGATATTTTTCTTTGTAGTTATAGTTTAATCTGCTGAAGAAACCAAGATTTGCCCAGTGTCCGTACCCGCCAGAGATACTTGGTGTCGGATTGGTAGCAGTATTAAGTGTTGGAACCAGAGGAGTTATTAAGTCCTGTTTTGAACCACCCAGGTTTCTTGTTTTCATCAAGTCGATATTTGTACCACCCATTACAGTGAATGTGTGAGCATCAGCAAGAGAAAAAGTGTAGTCTGAGTATACATTTACAGAAGCGAAGTTGTCTTTAGTAGCACCTTCATAAATGTTGGATTTGCCTGCGTCACCACCTTGCCATGGAGCAGCAAATGGCTGATTGTTTGTATCATATCCATAAATAGGCAATACATCCCAGTGGTTAAAACGATTGATTGTATTGTAGTTACCTTCTGCTCTGATATACCAGTCTTTTACAGGTTCAAATACAAACTGTAGCTGCTGGTACAGATAATCTTTCTCGCTTTTATCAACACCACCATCTCTCATCTGAAGGATTTCATTACCTTCATGATAGTGACCATTAGGGTCAATTACAGGGTTTGTAGGCCAACGTCTTGCAATGTTATGGAAGAACAGACCAGTCATATAAGAAGGTCTTGAATACTCTTCACGTACCCAACGACTGCTGTAATTCAGAGTTACCCAATCTGCAAGTTCTGCAGATATCTTTCCATTTATAGAATAACGGTTGAAATTGTCTTTTCCATGACGAATCAACCCATTCAGATCAAGGAAGTTCCCACTTATTAAATACGTTATTTTATCACTACCACCACTAACACTCATATTGTGTTCCTGTGATGGTACCCAGTCACGATACATTTCAGCAAACCAGTCAGTGTTTGCATTAGCACCACCGTACAGAAGCCATCTGTTATTGCTTCCTGCAGTAGTTCCATACATTACGGCGTCTCTGTTTCTGTCAGTCAGCTCACCTGTGAATGTTCCATTCTGGTAAGCCTGATAGTCAAGTATGTTCTGCAGTGCCTCTTCAGAGAAAATAGCTCCCTGTCCCGAATTTCTTGCAGCTTCGTTGAAGTACTGAGCAAATCTGTATGAATCAAGCATCTTAGGTACCTGATTAGCATCTGAAAAACGGATATTAGCCTGATATGAAATACTTGGCTTCCCGCTCTTACCTGATTTAGTCGTTACAAGAATAACACCAAAAGCTGCACGTGCACCATAAATAGATGAAGATGCAGCATCTTTCAGTACAGAGATACTCTCAATATCAGCAGGGTTGATTGCATTAATGTTTCCTTCTACACCATCAATTAAAATAAGAGGTGATGAGTTGGAGCCACTTCCAATTGTACCTGCTCCACGAATATTAATAGACATCTGGCTGTCAAGTGTTCCACCAACTCCACTGGATTGTGTCAAGTTCAATCCCGGTATAACACCTTGAAGAGCCTGGGATACATTCTGTACAGGTCTTGATTCTAATGATTTTGAGTCGATAGCAGATACAGATCCGGTAACGTTCACTTTTTTCTGAGTACCGTAACCTACCACTACTACCTCGTCCAGAAGTTCTGTGTCTGTTGCCAGAACAATGTCGATTGTTGTTCTGCCATTAACCGGAACTACCTGTGTTCTCATACCAACATAACTGATTTGCAGGTTTCCACTTGCCGGCACATCAGTTAGGGTATAATTACCGTCAATGTCGGTAACAGTACCACGAGTCGCATCACCTTCAACGATAACTGTCGCCCCGATAACTTCGAAGCCGGTATCATCGGTAATATTACCACTCACGGTAACTGTTTGTGCAGAGATTGTTAAGGCGAAGAAGCTCAAAATAAGAGTAACAAAGCTTCTGTAGCCTAATTGTTTGCATTTTTTCATTTCATTCTCGCGTTTTTAGTTAATTACTAGTTGATTAATCAATTAAATTAGTATATAAATTTATATTTCCAACTTAATAAATAATGAGAATTTAAAAAATAGGACTAATAAATTAAATATATAAACACAAAAGTAAAATAAATATTTTTATTAATAAAATGGAATGAGTATAAAAGGCATAATTAATAAATAATATTAATAATAATTATGGTTATATCTTATTTAATTAAAGATACTTGTATCGAGAATAGTTTTATAATTGCGGCTCTTCTCAATTAATCCATATTTAACACAGATTGTCATTTAAAAAGTGTGTAATTAAGGTATAGACTCAGGTATAAAAAAATGCCTCCGACTAATTAAGCCGGAGGCACCAATAATTTATGTTTTTCTCAACAAGTGAGTATTATAAACCTTTTTCGCTCAGATAACGTTCTGCATCCATAGCTGCACGGCAACCCGTTCCTGCTGCAGTAACTGCCTGACGATATATAGGATCTGCCACATCACCACAAGCAAATACTCCTTCAACATTTGTTCTTGTGTATGGATGCTCAGTTTTAATGTACCCAACATTATCGAGTTCGATATAATCTTTGAAAATCTCTGTATTAGGTTTGTGACCAATGGCCAGGAAAAATCCATCAACTGCTATATCCACCTTTTCCTCATCTGCTTCACCCATCCTTTTAACAAGATGAACTCCTTCAACGCCATTATCTCCAAACAGACCTACTGCATTATGCTCAAACAATATTTCAATCTTTGGATTATTCATCACTCTGTCCTGCATAATCTGAGAAGCGCGCAGATATGGTTTTCGAACAATCATATAAACCTTGTCAGCAAGACCAGAGAGGTAAGTAGCCTCTTCACATGCAGTGTCGCCACCACCTACAACTGCAACCTTTTTCTTTCTGTAAAAGAAACCGTCACAAGTAGCGCATGCAGATACACCCTGACCTGCATATTTAGTCTCATCTTCTAGTCCCAGATACTTTGCAGTAGCACCTGTGGAAATTATAACAGTATCAGTTTCAATAACCTTTTCGTTATCAATAGTCACCTTCAGAGGACGTGTCGAGAAATCAACAGCAGTTGCTCTCCCTGGTAATACTTTAGCACCATATTTAATAGCCTGCTTTTTGAAGTCCTCCATCATGGCCGGGCCTGTTACACCATCAGGGTAACCTGGATAGTTTTCTACCTCAGTTGTGGTTGTTAGCTGACCACCAGGTTCCAGACCCTCATAAAGTACAGGGTTCAGGTTTGCTCTTGCAGCATAAATAGCCGCAGTATAACCTGCCGGTCCTGATCCCAGGATCAGTACACGAACTTTTTCATTCATATTAATTTCTTTATTTTGATAGTTTATTTATCTCAAAGATACTACTATTCCATTATATCTGAAACAGATATTACATTAATCTATTTATATTAAATGGAAAATATATAGTGGAAATCAACTACCTGAGATCCACAATTTCAACACCGGGATGATTGTTTTTATTGAAAGTAAACTCACTGTCGTTATACTTGAAGTTATCATTGTAGTCTGTGATATCTATCTTGGTAAGCAAATCATTACTCATGGTTAAAATTACCTGAACAAGACGATTGTTGGTTTTGTCAACTGCGACTGATATCGACTTTATATCACTGTTTACTGCAATTGGGTTCATATCTATCGAATACACGCTCTTTCCGTTAACAGTTTTTGTTACAGGTGCTTTCAATGTATATCCCTCTTTATATATACTTAAAAGTGCTACAGGACTAACAGTGGCCAGTTCACTCTCTGTAGGGTTGCTTATATTTACTTCATCAACATCTTTAAGTAGTACCCATTGAGTAGTTCCGTCAAACCATATAATCATATCTTCCATCTCAAGTCTGAACTTGTTACCTTTAATGAATGCTTCCCCTTTTTGAGAATCAAAATCATTTGATCCAGCCTCACCCATAGCAGAGGTGAACGATAATTTAATACCATCAGACAGCATGTATGCTGAGTGAGTTTTATCAAGTATAGCTCTTGACTGTGATGAGTCTTGCGCAATGGCGATTACTGTAATTGATAAAACCAGAAGTATTGATGCTAAACGTTTCATATGAATAATATTAATTATTTAGTCAGTCTTTTATACACAATTCATAATTATATAAATGTACAATACTGACAGGAGAATCAGTTTTCGGTTTAATATCAATTAAGCATTAATTCAATGAATCAAGCAGCTTTTCAAGTGAATACTCGTCCTGAATAAATACTTCACGCGGTTTACTGCCCTGTGCCCCGCCCACAATTCCGGCTGCTTCCAGTTGATCCATTAGTCGGCCGGCACGGTTATACCCAATCGAGAACTTACGCTGAATAAGTGAAGTTGATCCTTGCTGATGTACAACAATTAATCTAGCCGCCTCTTCAAACAGCACATCCCTATCGTTCAAATCAACAGCACCTGGAGCTGCTTCTGCATCCGAGATCACTTCAGGCAGAGGATAAGCAGCATCATAGCCCTGTTGTTTTCCTATGTATTTAGTTATATCATCCAGCTCAGGTGTATCCACAAATGCGCACTGAATACGTGTCAGCGTACTTCCCTGTGAGAAAAGCATATCACCTCGTCCAATAAGCTGGTTGGCACCACTCATGTCGAGTATAGTGCGGGAGTCGATTTGCGATGTTACACGGAAAGCCATCCTGGCAGGGAAGTTAGCCTTGATTGTACCGGTTATAATATTTGTTGTAGGTCTCTGTGTGGCTATAATCATATGTATACCAACAGCTCGTGCCTTTTGTGCAATACGGGCAATTGGCATCTCAATTTCTTTGCCGGCAGTCATAATAAGGTCACCAAACTCATCAATTACCACAACAATATATGGCAGATATCTGTGACCATTGTTTGGATTTAACCTCCTGTTTATAAATTTCTCATTGTACTCCCTGATAGCACGTACATGAGCTTTCATGAGCAACTCATAACGATCATCCATCTCCTTTGTAAGTGAGTTCAGAGTCTGTGTCACCTTTGAAACATCTGTGATTATAGGCTTATCTTCATCCGGAAGTTTAGCAAGATAATGGTTTTCTATAATAGAATAGATGTTGAACTCAACCATCTTAGGGTCTATCAGAACCATCTTCATCTCAGCAGGATGCATTTTATATAGCAGAGAGGTGATGATCGCGTTTAGTCCCACCGATTTTCCCTGCCCAGTAGCACCTGCCACCAGTAGATGAGGCATCTTGGTAAGGTCAAAAATAAAAACCTCGTTGGTAATTGTTTTACCTAATGCAACAGGAAGCTCATAGTTACACTCCTGATATCGCTTGGATGATAAAACAGAATGCATAGATACAATCTGAGGGTCCTTGTTTGGCACCTCAATGCCAACCGTTCCTTTCCCTGGCATGGGTGCAATAATACGAATTCCAAGTGCTGATAAACTTAATGCAATATCATCTTCTAGATTCCTGATCTTGGATATTCTTACACCTGCCTGTGGAACAATCTCATATAGTGTGATGGTTGGTCCAACTGTTGCTTTTATCGAAGTTATCTCGATTCCGTAGTTTCTGAGCGTAGAGATGATTTTGTCTTTATTCTCATTCTGCTCAGCCATATTTATCTCCCTGTCACCTGTATTGTAAACCTTCAGAAGATCGAGTGTCGGAAACTTAAACATCGAAAGATCCTTTTTAGGGTCATATGCCTCCTGGTTTCCATTCGTAATAAATGAGAGGTCTCTTTTATTCTCTTTATCATCATCTGCAGGCAGAGAATCTGTCTCATCATCTTTTGGAACGATGATTTCAAAGTCATCATCCGGCTTAACCACATATTTGGGTGTTAAGCTATCAGCAGTTTTTGTCTCTGTTTCAATTGGTTCCTCTATCTCTTCTTCAGGACTTGTCTCTTCCTCTATGTCGGTACCGTTATTTGAAGAGAGCTTTTCTTTGATCGAACTGAATAGTTTTGAAAAAATGCCCGGTTTATTTTCTTTTTCAGGCAAATCAGGTTCAATAGTTGCTTCTGATTCAACAGATTCTTCAAACTTCAAAAATGAAGGCTTGTTATCCACAAGCGTCTGCTGAATTTTATGCATATTACTTCTTCTAACAGTCACAACAATGATAACTATAAAAAGAATTATCAGCAGTATTATACCTGGCCAGCCAATACTGCTCTCCAGGAATCGTTCAATCTCAATACCGTGGGCTCCTCCCCATTTTACATGTGAGTCAGGAAGTATATTGTCAAGAATAAATGCACTTGAAATGGATCCGCATATCAATCCAAATGCCGTAGCAAACAGTGCCTTAATAAAAGAAAACTTTGAAACCCGCATCAGACGCAGGCCAATATAAATAAAGAAGATTGGTATTAGTGAAGAGAATAACCCGAACCAGTCGTTTACAAGTCTTTCAGCTATAAAAGCACCACCTGCGCCTGTCCAGTTGTCCACCTCAAGGTTAGATGATCGGATAAGTTGCCAGAAAGATACATTGAGTACCTTGCTCTGATCGGCAGCACCGGTAAAAAAGAATGATATAATTGCCAGAAGCATGAAGATTCCGACAAAAGCTACAATAACTCCCAATATAAATTGAGTACGCTCACTTTTAAACAAATGAAGCCAGTCAGTGCGTTTTTTTTTGGACGGGGAAGTTCTTTTCCTTTTTCTTTTTACCATATATTGGTGAAAGTGTTATCTGTAATTGAAAGTACAAATTTAGGAAAAAGAAACTTAGTTTAAAAGGATTAACTACTCAATTCATGTCACTTGCTCTTTTTTCCAAAAAGATAAACACCTGCAATTAAAGCAACAACTCCAAGGCCAATCTTAACATAGGCCATCTCTTTAGCTTTATTGTCTTCTGCGCTTAACTCAATGCCCAGAATATCCACTGAAGTTGAACTTGAGCCAAGATCTCTTATACCCAGATATCCCAGTACCATAGCTCCAATAATCAGAATAAGACCTAATGTTCTTTTCATATTTACATATATTAAATTAGTTTCTTGCATTTTAAACGCTAATTTCAATAAGATTGTTTATTTTTGCAGCTTCTATTTAAAAAGCGAAAGGTCCGCGAATCACTTCGCAGACCTCCCTTGTTAACACAATCTTCATGAAACAAACTACACTATCGAGTTGATTGCAGAATTATAATCCGGCTCTTGTGCAATCTCAGGAACCAGTTCTGTATATACTACTTTCCCTTCCGGATTTACAACTACTACCGCTCGGGCAAGTAGTCCCTTCAGCGGGCCATCAGTCATAAGAAGGCCATAATCTTTACCGAAAGATTCATCGCGGAAGTTCGAAAGAGTAACTACATTTTCTATGCCCTCTGCAGAGCAAAATCTTCCTGCTGCAAATGGCAGGTCGGCAGATATTCCAAGTACCACTGTATTGTTGAGAGCAGCAGCTTCTTTATTGAAACGTCTTACTGAAGCAGCACATGTGCCGGTATCCAGACTTGGGAAAATGTTGAGTACAACATTTTTTCCTCTGTAGTCAGAAAGTTTAACTTCATTAAGTTTGCCATCAACTAAACTAAAATCGGGAGCTGTATTTCCCTTCACAGGAAGTTCTCCGACCGTAGTCACAGGGTTGCCTTTAAACGTAATATTTGCCATTATTTTATATTTTCTTAATTTATAATTGTTCTTAATAACAAGTGATTTCAAAATAGTAAACAAAGAGTCTGTATAATTGTTCACGTTGGAACAAAATTTTTTTACTCTGTCCGAATTTTTATTGCACTAACTCTTCTCTCAGGTAAACAGCAGTATAGCTATCTCTATTTTTAACTATCTCTTCAGGAGTTCCGGTTGTAAGAATATAGCCACCTCTTTCACCTCCTTCGGGACCCAGGTCGATTATATAATCTGCACATTTTATTATATCAAGATTATGCTCAATTACTATTACGCTGTTACCCTTTTCAACAAGTTTATTGAGTACAGTTAATAATACTCTGATATCTTCGAAATGTAGTCCGGTTGTCGGTTCATCCAGAACATACATGGTATTGCCTGTATCGGTCCTGGCAAGTTCAGTGGCAAGTTTCACACGCTGACTCTCTCCGCCTGAAAGGGTTGTGGACGATTGACCAAGTTTTATGTATCCTAATCCTACTTCCTGCAATACCTTTATCTTATGCAGTATTGATGGCACATTTTCGAAAAATTCAACCGCTACATTTATTGTCATATCAAGTACATCAGCAATGGATTTCCCTTTGAATCGTACTTCCAGTGTCTCGCGGTTATATCGCTTACCGTGGCAGTTTTCACATGGAACCATTACATCTGGCAGAAAATTCATTTCAACTGTTTTATAGCCGTTGCCCTTGCATGTTTCACATCTGCCTCCCTTTACATTAAATGAAAATCTTCCCGGTTTATATCCTCTTATCTTTGCTTCCGGCATACCGGCAAAAAGATTACGTATGTCCGAGAATACACCGGTATAAGTAGCAGGGTTAGAACGGGGGGTGCGGCCAATAGGCGACTGGTCAACACTGACTACTTTATCCAAATGTTCTATTCCCTCTACTGACTCATATGGTAGAGGGTCTTTTAATGACCTGTAGAATTTCTGACTAAGTATTGGCTGAAGTGTGTCATTTATAAGTGTGGATTTACCGCTTCCCGATACTCCGGTTATACAGGTGAGTGTTCCCAGGGGAAGGGCTACTGATACCTTCTTCAGATTGTTGCCCGAAGCACCGATTATCTTTAGATAGTTCCCGTTTCCCTTTCTCCTGTTTTTTGGAATAGCAATTTCAAGCTTGCCGTTAAGGTAATTTGAGGTGAGGGTATTCTTTTTCAGCATCTCTTCAGGGGTGCCTGCAAAAACTACTTCTCCCCCTTTACGGCCTGCAAAAGGTCCCATATCAACAATGTAGTCTGATGCCAGCATCATATCTTTGTCATGCTCAACCACCACAACCGAATTGCCTGTATCACGCAGTTTCTTCAGTGAATCAATCAATCTGCGGTTATCACGCTGATGTAGTCCAATACTTGGTTCATCAAGAATGTAAAGCACATTTACAAGTTCAGATCCTATCTGTGTTGCAAGACGGATACGCTGACTCTCACCTCCCGATAGTGATGCTGATGCACGTGAGAGGGACAGGTAGCCCAGTCCCACATCAAGCAGAAACTGTAATCGCGACAAGATCTCTTTCTTTATCTCATTTACAATCAATCTCTGTTTTTCAGATACTTCTGTTACGGATTCAGAAAACCAGTTGTAAAGCGACTGTATATCCATATCGGCCAGTTCTGCAATGTTTTTTTCATTGATCTTAAAATGGAGGGCTTCCTTGTTGAGGCGCTGACCGTTGCATTCCGGACATACTGAGGTTGTAATAAACTGTCCAGCCCATTTCTGTGCAGTAGCAGATGCTTCATCTTCCTGCTGCATCTCGATATATTTGGTAACTCCTTCGTAAGAAACCATGTAGTTGGAGTTCCCAAGCGACTCATTCTTTATTTTCAGTCTCTCATTTGTTCCATATAGTATCTCATCAATAGCCTCCTCTGGAATGTTTTTGATAGCTGTTTTCAGGGTTACTCCATATTTTTCGCATATCGCAGCAATCTGCCAGAATAGCATATTGCTCTTCTCCTTACCCAATGGAGCAATTCCACCGGCTGCAATACTTAGATCAGGATTAGGTATTATCTTTTCAATATCCACCTGATCCAGTTCACCAAGGCCCTTGCAGCGAGGGCAGGCTCCCTGTGGCGAATTAAATGAGAAATTATGCGGGGCCGGCTCACTGTATGATAGTCCTGTAGTGGGACACATTAAACTGCGACTATAATGTCGTACCTCATCTGCTTCCACATCCAATATAAGAATCAGTCCGTTTCCCTGCTTCATGGCTGTTCTCACACTCGCTTTCAGCTTGTCTTCAAACTTATTTGACACCACCAGCTTGTCAATCAATATCTCTATGCTGTGGTTTTTGTAGCGGTCAACTTTCATTCCGGGTAGAATTTCCCTTATATCACCGTCTACTCTCACATTCAGATAACCCTTTTTACGTATCTGTTCAAATAGTTCCTTGTAGTGTCCTTTTCTGTTCCTTACAACTGGTGCAAGAATATAGATCTTCCTACCGATATATTTCTCAAGAATTAGTTCAAGAATCTGTTCATCAGTATATTTTACCATCTTCTCGCCTGTGATGTAGGAATAGGCTTCCCCTGCACGGGCATACAGCAGACGAAGGAAGTCATAAATCTCAGTTGTGGTTCCAACAGTCGATCTTGGGTTCTTGTTTGTAGTCTTTTGTTCAATGGAGATCACAGGGCTCAATCCTGTAATCTTATCTACATCGGGACGTTCAAGTTTACCTAAGAAACCGCGTGCATATGCTGAGAATGTTTCGATATAACGACGCTGGCCTTCGGCAAAAATAGTGTCAAAAGCCAGAGATGATTTTCCGCTGCCACTCAGTCCGGTAACTACCGTCAGCGAGTCACGCGGGATTGTTACATCTATATTTTTAAGATTGTGTACGCGTGCTCCGTACACATTTATAAGTTCTGTTTCAGATGTCATATTCTATATTCAGTCGACAACCCAGGCGGGATTATGTACTTTGGGTTTACCCCCTTTTTTATAGTACAGATCTTCCTCTGTAGGAATAAGTATAGTGTACCTCTTCCCTGAAGCATTATTAAGCTTGTCAGATCTTAGCCAAGAGTTGAAATCCTTTAATTGTGCATAAGTAATACCATGTTCACGGGCAAATGATACAAGGTCGGGTATTGTACTTGTAACATCTACCTTTTTAAACTCCATGGGCTTGTAAAGATGTTCCGGTTTTATTACAAAACCATATTGCTGCGGATTCTCAAAGATCTGTTTTATAGCAAGCATACGATAATAATAACGGGTGGTTTCCTCCACCAGCCACAAATCAAGTGCATCTTCTGCTTTCTGATTTCTCAGTTCATTTGTAATTCTTCCCTGTCCTCCGTTATAAGACATTGAAGCAGCACTCCATGACCCATATCTCCTATATGCATTTTTGAGATACTTGCATGCAGCAACAGTTGATTTTTCTATATGATACCTCTCATCTACTTCAGATCTTATTTCAAGTCCGTTTTCACGACCAGCCGTCTGTATAAACTGCCATAAACCAACCGCACTGGCAGGTGATACTGCTCTGTGATCAAGATTGCTTTCAATCACTGCAAGATATTTCATATCATCAGGAATACCTTCTCTCTTAAGTATCGGTTCAATAATAGGAAAAACGCGGTTTGCCCTCTTTATCAACAGCATTGTCGTTGAGTGGAAATAGGTGAAACTGTTCAGCTCCCGGTCCATTCTCTCTCGTTTATCATAACGGTCGAAAACAATCTCCTCACCCGCAAATGTCATTCTTTCAGGAATAGAAACTGAGGCTGTCATCGAAAGCACCTGAGGCTTTTCAATCTCAGTTTTTACCGGATCGTTTCCAGATGTCAATAAAACTACACTGGTCACAAGTGCGGCCAGTAGAATAACTAAGGAGAAAAGCAGTGATTTTTTCATTTTATTTCTTTCTTTGAGGAATCCATATCAATCATAAAAAAAGGATGCCGGAATTTTATATCAACTAACAAAGTTAGTCACTTTTTTGGAAATTAGGAACAGTGCTTATGGTTAATATGCTTATTTTATATCGGTTAATTATATCTGTTTACCACAAAAATGCCGTATGAAATAATTGTCATACGGCATTTAAAAACAGATATGTAAATTAGAAATTGATCTATTTAAACAGCATCGGAGCAAACTCAGTGAGGTAGATACGCCAGTTTCTCCATATATGGCCTCCATCACTTTCTCTGTAAGTATATTTAAATCCTATCTCATCCATTTTTTTAAAACAGAATGGGAGCTCCTGATATACAAAGTCGCTGTTTCCACATGCTATCCAGTAGAGCTTGAAACCATTTTTCTGCTGTACTTCAAGCTTCTTTACAAACTCATCCACGGCTTTTGCTCTCTCTGCTTCATCTGCAATCCTCACTGCCGAAATTGGAGGAGCTGAAAATACTCCAATATAATCGAAGGTGTTCTCATACTGGGCAGAGATTGCTGCTGAGTGTCTTCCTCCCATAGACAACCCTGCTATAGCGCGGTTGGCTTTATCCTTTTTAACTCTGTAATTGCTCTCAACAAAGTTGATTATATCTCCAAAACTATCTTCCATTGTAGCCACAGCTTCACGAGGTCCCCCTCCCATGGCGGGGTGGTACTCGCGACTTGATTCGCCTGGTGCAGAAGCATTCTGGGTATGTCCGTTGGGCATTACCACAATCATAGGTTTAGCCTTACCCTGAGCAATCAGGTTATCCATAATTTGTGCGGAGCGACCTAAAGCAATCCATGCCTCTTCATCACCTCCTGAACCATGAAGGAGATAGAATACAGGATAGGTCTCGTTACTGCTTTCATAACCGGGAGGAGTGTAAATTGTAATACGTCGTTGTTCTTTAAGAGTTGGACTGTCATACCATCTTCTTGTAACTGATCCGTGTGGCACATCTTTAACTATATAGTAATCTGCATGACCATCACCAATGATAAACTGACTGGTAACAGTTGCCACATCACGTATCATGAAAACATTTGCAGGGTCAAGAGTACGAAATCCGTCCACATAAAATGCGTAACTGTAAAGTTCAGAAGGGAGTGGTCCTTCTGTTTTATATTCCCATACACCTTTTTCATTTTTAACAAGTTCTGCTCTCCCGGGAGCTTCACTTATGCCTCTGGGGGTCTCTATTTTCAGAGGAGGGAGGAAATCTCCTGTAATCTCTACTTTTTTTGCATTTGGAGCATTTAGTCTGAAAGTAACACTGTTATCATCATGTATCTCGGGCGATATTATTGTTTCTCCACCCCATAGAGCTTGTTGTGCATAACCAGATGCACAGATTAATAGTGCAATTAAAAAGGTCGTAATGTTTCTCATATCTTAAATATTAATTGATATTATTGCAGATCTGCTTTATATTGGATACAACTTGTAAATATAAGAATTAATTTAATGTTTTATTACTTTTATTCTCATTTATTTCGATTGACTCATCAACTCTATGAGTGCTGTTTTCGAGCAATAAAGAGTTCTGCGCATTGCTCTGAAGAGTGTTGAGTTACTATTTCTATTGGTGAGTTTAGGCAAAGAATGAGATAAAACAATAAACGGTTCATTTTTTTAATTTATATTTGATTTCTGTTAAGTATCACCGTTATAAAGTACTCCGGCATGTTGTTGCAGGCAAGTTCTCATGAAACTATTAAAATATGAAGTTCAAAACATCCAGTTCGGTTATTAAAGCTCATGATATAAGTCAGCTGAGATTCAGAGATACACCATTCGTGAAACTGATGAATAAGCGTATATATAATATTCTTATGGTTGCATCAAGATATGATATGTTTATACTTGAAGATGATGGTCGTGTTGATGAACAGATCTTTAATGAATACACCTCACTTAATCTAAGATATCCGCCACGGTTCACACAGGTAAGCAATAATAAGGAGGCTCTTGCTGAATTAAAGCAGAATCATTATGAGCTTATTATCTGTATGCCAAATATGGATACAGGTGAGACGTTTGTGCTTGCCAAGCAGCTTAAGAAAGATTATCCGAGTATCCCGGTGGTATTGCTTACTCCATTCTCTAAGGCGGTAACACAGTCCCTAAGCAGAGAGGATCTTAGTGGAATCGATTATGTATTCAGCTGGCTGGGTGATACCGACCTGCTTCTGGCGATTATCAAGTTAATCGAGGACCACATGAATGTAGAACATGATGTGAAAACTGTAGGGGTTCAGACAATTATGCTTGTGGAGGACTCTGTTCGTTTTTATTCTTCTGTTCTTCCACTGCTGTATAAATTTGTTCTTTCAGAGTCTAAGGAGTTTTCAAAAGAGGCACTGAACGAACATTTACAGATGCTTAGGATGCGCGGACGTCCCAAAATACTGCTTGCACGTAATTACGAAGAGGCTGTTTCATATTACAAAAAGTATGGTGACAACATGCTTGGCGTCATTAGTGACATGAGCTTCAGTCGTAATGGGGTAAAAGATAAGCTGGCAGGAAAAAAACTGGGGGAGTGGATTAGAACTTATGATGTTGACATCCCTCTTATTTTCACATCTTCGGAGTCTCAGAACAGAGAGCATGTTAATGAGGCGGAAGATCTGTTTATTGACAAAAACTCCAAAACCTTTCCACAGGATCTTAGAAAAGCTATCAAGGAGAATCTTGGGTTTGGTGATTTTATAATTTCTGATCCAAATACAAACAAGGAGATATTCAGAATCAGAAACCTTAAGGAGCTGCAGATGAATATTCGCAATATTCCTGATGATGCTCTCTATTACCACCTTTCTCATAATCACTTTTCCAGATTTTTCTATTCACGTGCAATGTTTCCCGTGGCTGAAATGCTCAAGAAGATTGATGTCTCTGAGTATGCCAGCATGCATGATGCTCGTGAACTGATATATGCCACTATTGTACAGTACCGCAGGATGAAGAATACCGGTGTTGTTGCTGTATTTGAGAAGGACAGATTCGATCAGTACTCAAATTTTGCCCGTATTGGTGATGGCTCTTTGGGTGGAAAGGGTAGAGGTCTGGCATTTATCGGCTATATGGTTAAAACTCACCTTGAGCTGAATAATCATCAGAACTTCCCGGTTACGACACCTAAAACGGTTGTTTTGTGTACTGATATTTTTGATGAGTTTATGGAGGCTAATGATCTCTATCCAATTGCTCTGGCCGACCGGTCAGATGAGGATATGCTCAATCACTTTCTTGCTGCTAAACTTCCAAAAAGGTTGGTGAGCGACTTCCTTGTGTTCTTTGAAGCTATTGAGTCTCCTATTGCCATCAGATCTTCTAGTCTGCTCGAGGATTCACAGTACCAGCCGTTCGCAGGTATCTATTCAACTTACATGATACCTTACGTGAGTGATAAGTATATGATGGTGCGACTTCTCAGTGATGCTATCAAAGCTGTATATGCATCTGTATTTTACAGAGACAGTAAGGCTTATATGGCGGCTACTCATAATCTTATAGATCAGGAAAAAATGGCAATTGTACTACAGGAGGTTGTGGGGTCACGTTATGATAATCTGTATTATCCCGCAATATCAGGAGTGGGCAGGTCGATAAACTATTATCCTATCGGCAATGAAAAAACTGAGGATGGCATTATTAATATGGCTTTCGGATTAGGAAAATATATTGTAGATGGTAATATTGGTCTCCGTTTTTCTCCGCTTCACACATCCAACATTCTTCAGCTGAGTACTATTGAACTGGCTCTGAGAGATACGCAAACCAGCTTTTATGCTCTCGATCTGAATTCTGTTACAAAGGATTTTAGTGTGGATGATAGTTTTAATCTGCTTAAGGTTCGTCTGAAAGTGGCAGAGAAAAGCGGTCCTTTGCGTTATGTTGCATCAACATATGATCCGCAGGATCAGATTATTCGTGAAGGGTATTATGAGGGTGGAAGGAAAATCGTTTCATTTGCCAATATTCTTCAGCATGATATGTTTCCACTTGCAGAGATTCTGGATAAACTTCTGAAAGCAGGACAAAAAGAGATGGGGAGGCCTGTCGAAATTGAATTTGCAGTTGATATTGCTGATCAGAAACATGCATCATTCTATGTTCTGCAGATTCGTCCTATTGTCGACAGCAGAGAGGTGATGCATGAGAATCTTGAAAAGATAGACAGCAGTGATACTATTCTTATCTCCAGGAATGCACTTGGAAATGGATTGGTGGAAGATGTATTTGATATTATATATGTGAAGACGGATACATTCAATGCTGCAAAAAATCCGATGATTGCACGTGAGATTGAACGACTCAACGCGGAGTTCCTGGCATCAGAAAAAAACTATGTACTGGTTGGTCCTGGCAGATGGGGTTCTTCTGATCCATGGCTTGGAATACCTGTTAAATGGCCTCATATCTCCCAGGCAAAAATAATAGTGGAGTCGGGGATGGAAAACTATCGCATCGAGCCCAGCCAGGGCACTCATTTCTTCCAGAACCTCACATCTTTCGGTGTTGGGTACTTCACTGTGAACCCGTTTCTTGAGAATGATGGTTTCTTCGATGTGGATTTTTTAAATGAACAAACGGCATTTTTTGAAACTGACTATATTCGTCACGTTCGCTTCGATAAACCTATAGTAATCAAGATAAATGGTAAGAAACGAATGGGTGTCGTCATGAAGCCGTGAAAACAAATTGTTTGAATGAATTGTTAAATTGATATATAATTTCAGTTGTCAATTTAAACATTCAATGAGGTTTATTAGTCCCATTTTCTAAGAATTCTAAGAAAACCCTTACCATTTATGAGAAAAGCTTACTTAATATTACTTCTGACACTGCTTGTCTCAGGAGTTTTTTCCCAGAACCGAACGGAAATGAACAGAGATAACTATGAAAAAGAGTGGGCTATTGTTGCCGATTTCGAAAAGAAATCACTGCCTAAATCAGCTTCAGAGCAAGTGGGACTAATACTGCAAAAAGCTATTAAGGAGAAAAACACTCCTCAGGTTATCAAAGCTCTCATACATGAGGGCAAGTATGATCTGTCTGTTGATGGTCAGAACGACTCCCTGATATTTAATAACCTTAAGGAGATGCTCGAGAAGAGCAGTAACAAGGTAGAGAAATCTGTTATTCACTCAATGCTGGGGGAGCTATATCTTCAATATTATCAGAGAGATCAGTGGACAGTTAACCAGCGCACCGAGCTGGGAGATTTTCTTCCTTCTGATATGAAGGAGTGGACAAGAAACAACTTTTATGATAGGATTACAGAGCATCTGAATGCCTCGATAACATCCGAGGATGAGCTGGTTGCCGTAAACACAGAACTCTATTCTGAAATTATTGAAACAGGAAAGGATTCTCGTCGCTTCTTCCCTTCTATGTATGATTTTCTCGCACGAAGGGCTATTGAATTGTTTAGACAGATTGATACAGATGAAGATCTGACCAGAACTCTTAAAAAGAAAAATATCTTATCGGAGTCTCTGTTTACACCTTCTGAGCAATTTATTGAAATCGACTTCAGCCCTAAATCTACTGAATACAACCTTTGGGCTCTTGAGACATATAAAAAACTGATTAGATCGCTATCTGCCAGAGGATTAAAGAACTCTGTACTGTTAACGGATCTTGATAGAATTGAATATCTTTCTCAATTGCAAACCACTTATGCTTCGAATATTCAACCACTATTCAGCAAGTTGCTGGAAGAGTGGGAGGGGAACGAGTTCAGTGTTGAGATTGTTGATAAAATAGCATCAATGAATCTATATGAAATAGGAGTCTCCCGTTCTGACAATTTAGCAGCTGATCAGAAAAAGGAAAAACTATATAACCTGCTTAAGGAATATATAAACTGGTATCCTGATTATGAGCGTATATCTCTGCTGGAAAACCATTTGCAGCGGCTTACCAACCCATCTTTTACTGTGAGGGGAAACAGCACGTTCTCTATAAAAAAAGAGAAGAAGGTTAAAGTTTCCTACCGCAATCTGAAATCTCTCACTGCAAAACTTTACAGGATTGATTCACCTTTGGATATTCAGATGTCGCGTTCCGGTATTGGTCGTGGACTGGAAGGAAAAAGAACTTTTATCAGTGATATTGATATTCCTCTCAAGGATATTCCTGAGTTTATGGAGGGTGAAACTGAATTTAATATTGATATAGCTACTCCCGGTTCATATATTCTCACATTCTCATCAGATCCTGAAATTGAGAACAATGGCTGGGGTGATATATACTACTTTGCTGTCTCAGATCTTACAATATTTACACGTTCTGTATCTAAAAATGAGTATGAGTTTTTTGTTGTTGACAGAACTACGGGAGCACCTGTTAATAATGCCCTGGTAAAGGTTTATAATTTACCGGGTAACTGGCGAAATTCAGTGTTGACTGAGGTGGCGTCGCTGAATACCAATTCTGAGGGTCATACAGCTTATGCTAATACAGCAGATGACAATAATATCTTCTTTCATGCTATAAAAGGTGATGATAACGGCTCATTCCTTAATCGTTTCCCATTTTCACATATATATTATACAGAAGAAATAGATATGGGTTCAGAGGTGGTTGAACGAACTGATATTTTTACTGACAGGTCGCTTTATCGTCCCGGACAAACTGTCTACTTTAAAGCAATATTATCCCGTTCGGCTGATGGAGTAGCTGCGGTTCTTACCGACAAGCAGGTTGAGTTTATTCTTCGTGATGCAAACAGCAGAGAGCTGTCGAAACAGCTACTGAAAAGTAATGAGTTTGGATCAGTTTCAGGTGAGTTTGTTTTGCCTCAGGGATTGTTGCCCGGCTCCTTCATAATTGAATCTGAAAAGGGTAGTGTCAGTTTCCATGTGGAGGAGTATAAGCGACCAACGTTTGAGGTTACTTTTGACAAGATAGAGGGAACTTATAAGTTTGGTGAGGAGATAGTTCTTAAAGGCAAGGCTGAGAATTTCTCAGGGATCAAACTGCAGAATGCTATCGTGGATTGGAGAGTTTCAAGAAACCAGTCATGGTGGTGGTCGTGGCGAAGCTCTCCCGAGCATTTTGCGGAGGGCGTTAGTGTCACTGATAATGATGGTCTGTTCGTGATCTCATTTATCCCTGAAAAACCTGACGGCGGAATATCTCCAAGAGCAATATACTCATTTGTTGTGGAGGCTTCCATCACAGATATAAATGGTGAAACACAAACAGGCAGTTATACAGTAACTGTAGGTGATATCTCAATGATACTACAGACAGAGATGCCTGACTGGTTTGATAAGGATGGTGATGATAATATTGTTATCGCTGCAAAAAACCTTGATGGTGCCGATATAGTTGCCAAAGGGAATTATCAGCTGTTCTCACTGCTGGAGAATGATTCAACAGATAGACTTATGTTTAGCGGTCTGTTTGAATCAGGTGTGCAGAAAGAGATTAAGGAGCAATTGTCAAAATTGAAATCGGGTAAATACAGGTTGAAGCTTGAATCTGAGGATGACAGGGGCAATAGGATAGAGGCTGAAAAGGATTTTGTACTTTACTCGGTTAATGATAAACGACCGCCAATAAAGACAAACAGTTGGTTCATTGAGAAGAACACTCTCTTTTCTCCTAATAAGAGTGCAGAGATAATCTTTGGTGTTTCGGAGAGGGTTAATTTGCTTTATGAATTATGGCAGGAAAAAACTCTCCTTAAAAGGGAGTGGATTCTGATGAATAACCAAAACCTTACATTCACATTTCCATACAGTGAGAGCTATAAGAATGGTCTCACGCTTATTCTTACTTATGTTAAGGATAGTGAGTTTTATTCACGCAAAGTGGAGCTTCGTCCTGAAAAAGAGGATGAGAAATTGAATGTACGACTTGATGTGTTCAGGGACAGGATTCGCCCGGGGTCTGAGGAGGAGTGGCGTATCTCTGTGACAGATTCAAAAGGTAGACCAGCTGTTGCTGAGTTGCTGGCCTCCATGTATGATTACTCGCTTGACAATATCTTCCAAACATACCCGTGGAATCTCTCAAATTATATGTTTGACCGCTACGGAACAATGAGCTCACTTGGTCAGGATATCTCTTTCAGCATTGAAACAGCAATGGGTAATTTTCAATTGCCAACGAAAAATGTAAAAACGTTTGAATTCGACCGATTCAACTGGTTTGGCTTCTCATTGTATAACTATGGAAGGATCATGTTTAGGAGCAGTACTTCAAATATCCTGAACGAAGGGGTGTCATTAAGGGTCGATGCTGCAGCTCCACAACCGGCTCCTTCAGAAATAGTGGGATATGCTGAACTAAAGACTGATTCTGATATTGAGAGTGAGGAGATGGCAGCGGGTGCTGCAGAGCAGAGCGATGCTCAGCCACAGGTTAGAAGAAACTTCAATGAGACTGCATTCTTCTACCCACAGCTTAAAACTGATGACAAGGGTGGGGTACAGATAGCATTTACTGTACCTGAAAGCAATACCAGATGGCGTTTCAGGGTATTGGCTCACGATAAGAGGTTGAGTAATGATGCAGCAGAGGCTTTTACTGTTTCACAGAAGGAGCTGATGGTGACACCAAATATTCCCCGTTTTCTGCGACATGGAGATAAGACAGAGATATCTGCAAAGGTCTCCAATCTATCTGACACTACTCTTGCAGTCAGCGTGAAACTGATTTTCTTCAATCCTCAGAATGATATTGAAACAGATGATATTGAACTGATGAATGGCAGTAGATCAATATCTCTTGAGAGTGGTGCATCTGCCGATGTTTCATGGTCCTTTGTTGTGCCTTCAGATATAGATCTTTTGGGAATTCGTATAGTAGCTGAGAGCGCTCTTTTCAGTGATGGTGAACAGCATGCCGTTGCGGTACTACCTGACAGGATGATGGTTACAGAGAGTATGCGTATGGATATAAATGGTAATGATAAAAAAAGTTTCACTATGGAGTCGCTTGTTAACAGGGGTAGTGATACGGAAACAGACTATCGTCTGACTCTTGAGTTTACCTCTAACCCTGCATGGTATGCGGTGCAGGCACTGCCTGTTCTGGGACAGCCTGTAAGCGATAACGCCATATCCTGGTTTGCCTCATTTTATGCAAATATCCTGGCATCTCATATTGGTAAAACCTATCCGAGAGTATCAGCAATGGTTGAAGCATGGAAAAAACAGGGTGGCGATGCAGAAACGCTTCTTTCTGATCTTGAGAAGAACAGTGAACTGAAAAATATTCTTCTGGAAGAGACTCCATGGGTGATGGAGGCTAAAAATGAGTCTGAGCAGAAAGAGAAACTGGCTCTGCTGTTTGATCTTAACAGGAGTCGCAATTTAACTCTGACTTCAATTGATAAACTCACTGAGCTTCAGACAACAGAGGGCGGATGGAGCTGGTTCAAGGGGTTTAATCCTAGTGTCAGCATAACTCAATATATACTGTATGGATTCAGTCAGCTCAAATCTATGGGTGCAGTTGTGGTTACTGATGACCTGCAATCTATGCAGTTGAAGGCAGTAAGCTACATTGATGCTGAGGCATTAAGACGCTTTGAGAATCTTAAGAAATATAACAGGAACTGGAAAAGTATTAAAACGATCTCTACTGCTGATCTTGAATATCTTTTTGTGAGGGGTTCATACAGTGAGTTTTCAGTAGATGATCAGGTGAAAGAGATGACCGGTTTCTATAAATCGGTGATTATGAAAAACTGGACAGCCTACGGTCTCTACGAACGTTCATTAATTGCAATACTGATGGAAAGAGAGGGTAACAGTGGTATTGTAAAAAATATACTTGATTCCTACCGTGAGCATGCAGTTATTTCTGATGAGCTGGGTATGTACTGGCCAAATAACCGTGCTAATGTATTTATGTCACAATCTGCAGTAACAGTACACACCTTCATTATGCAGGCATTTATTGCAGGTAATGCCGGCAATACTGAAATGGATAATATGAAAAGATGGCTTCTGAAGCAGAAGCAGACTCAGATATGGGAGTCAGCTCACGCCACTGCAGATGCGGTTTATGTATTACTGAGCAGTGGAAATGACTGGTTCTCCGACAGTGGCACAACTACAATCTCATTAGGTGAAAAAATTATTGAAACGGATAAAGGTGAAGCTGGAACAGGTTATATTAAAGAGAGCTGGAGCGGAGGTGATATTACGACAGATATGGGTAGGGTAACAGTGACTCACAAAGGTACTGCACCTGCTTGGGGTGCTCTATACAGGCAATATTATGAGAATCTTGACAGGATCAGAAAGAGTGATGGTTCTCTCGATATTGAAAAGCAACTGTTTGTTGAGGAGAGTGGTGAATCTGGTGCGCAGCTGATGAGAATTAGTGGGGAGAGACAGCTTAAGGTTGGAGATAAGGTGGTGGTGCGACTCACTTTGCGTGCGGATCGTGATTTTGAATTTGTGCATCTGAAAGATTTGCGTGCTTCTGCTTTTGAGCCTGTCGATCAGGTTTCAGGTATCAGCTGGCAGAATGGTGTCATCTATTACAGAACCTCTAAAGATGCATCAACAAACTTTTACTTCGATGTGCTGCCACGTGGCACTTACGTTTTGGAGTACTCCGTTTACGTTACCCGTACAGGTAGTTATTCAAACGGAATAACCACAGTTCAGTGTATGTATGCTCCAGAATTCACTTCTCATACAGAAGGGTTAAGAGTTGATATTGCAGATTAAAAGATAGCAACTATTAGTGCCGCACGGGAAGATGATGTTTGTTAAGGATTTTTGTACATAAGAAGTAAAATATATTTCTGATGCTGTATCAAAGGGTGATAAAGTATTAGTAAAAAAATAGTTAATATAAGAACTGTTGTTAAACAGAATTGTTATTTTTGTGTCAATTAGAAATTAAGATAAAATTATCAACAAAATATATTGCAATGAAAAAAGTCGGTTTTATTCTACTATTCAGCTTAATTATGACAGGATTAGCTTTTGCTCAAAAGCCTGCCATGGAATTTCAGAAAACAGAACACAACTTCGGTACAATAAAGGAGGAGATCGGAGCAGTTACAACTCAATTCACATTCAAGAACACAGGTGATGCCCCTATTATAATTCAGCGTGTATCTTCTTCTTGTGGCTGTACAACTCCAAGCTATACTCGCCAGCCGATACTGCCGGGTAAGGAGGGGACCATTTCAGCGCAATATTCAACTGTGCGTCGTCCAGGTACTTTCAACAAAACCATAAGGGTTTATACTAATATTCCGGATACCGTTTATGTGCTTACTATCAAAGGTAATGTAACTCCGAAAAAATAATATTTCAGTTTCGGATTGATAATACAGACCGAATGAAGTAAATTTGCAAATGACTTCATTCGGTTTTTAATTTTAATCATATGATGGAACATCCCGAGAACGACGAGAAATACAAAGGTTTGATTGTGAATAAAGGAGTAACCCAACCACCAAGTGTAAATCCATATCTTAAGAAGAGGATAAAGAGGAAGACTAATTCTGCAGAGGAGTATGTGGAAGGTATTTTGTCGGGTAACCGCACAATGCTAAGTAAGGCTGTAACGCTTGTAGAGAGCTCTCTGCCTGAGCACCACGAACTGGCACAATCTATTATAGAGAAGTGTCTGCCACACTCAGGTAATTCAATCAGAGTAGGGATTACAGGAGTGCCGGGCGCAGGGAAAAGTACATCAATCGACTCATTCGGTATGCATCTTCTGAAGAATGGGCATAAACTTGCTGTACTGGCTATAGACCCTTCCAGTGAGCGTTCAAAAGGAAGTATACTTGGTGACAAAACAAGAATGGAAAGGCTTTCGGTTGAACAGGATGCCTTTATCAGACCTTCCCCATCTGCAGGTTCTCTGGGTGGCGTTGCAAGAAAGACGCGTGAAATTATAATTCTCTGTGAAGCAGCAGGGTTTGACTATATATTAGTAGAGACGGTGGGAGTGGGTCAGTCGGAGATTGCAGTTCATTCAATGGTGGATTTCTTCCTGCTGATACAGCTTTCAGGAACGGGTGACGAGCTGCAGGGAATAAAGAGGGGGATAATGGAGATGGCAGACGGTATTGTTATTAACAAGGCCGATGGTGATAATATTGCAAAGGCTAAGATTGCCAAACGGCAGCTTCAAAATGCACTGCATCTGTTTCCATTGCCTGAATCGGGGTGGACTCCTGAAGTGCTTACCTACTCAGGTTATTATAACATCGGGATTGAGGAGATCTGGGATATGATCGACCGTTATATAAAGTTTGTAAAGGATAATGGTTACTTCTATCAGAAAAGGAACGAGCAAGCTAAGTACAGAATGTATGAAACTATTAATGAGCATCTGCGAAACAGTTTCTATAATGATCCTGAAATTGCAGCACTGCTACTGAAGCTTGAGGATGATCTACTGCACGCGAGAAAAAGTTCTTATGCTGCAGCCAAGGAGGCTCTAGAAAGATACTCCCAGCTGCAGAAATAGGTTCTAATCCTCATCTTCCACTTCAGACATGTTGTGGAATACATTCTGAACATCATCGTCCTCTTCGAACTTCTCGAGTAGTTTCTCGATCTGCTCGCGCTGACTTGGTTCAAGATCTTTTGTGTCTTTGGGGATACGTTCAAATTCGGCTGAAAAGATTTCGAAGCCGTTATCTTCCAGATATTTCTGAATATCAGAGTATGATTTGAAGTCGCCATAAAGTAGTATATCTTCCTCTTCGTTAACAACTTCATCAACTCCGAAATCGATAAGTTCTAGTTCCAGATCTTCCAGATCAACTCCCTCTTTTGGAGCGATCTTGAATACACATTTATGGTCGAACATGAACTCAAGACTGCCTGAAGTTCCGAGAGAACCTCCATGCTTGTTGAAATAGCTGCGAACGTTTGCAACTGTGCGGGTGGGGTTGTCAGTGGCTGTTTCCACAACAATTGCTATACCATAAGGACCATATCCTTCATAAACCATCTCCTTGTAGTTGGAGAAATCTTTGTCGGTTGCTTTCTTTATAGCGCGTTCAACATTCTCCTTAGGCATGTTCTCTTTCTTAGCCTGCTGAATTAGTACCCTTAGGCGGGGATTTGAATCGGGCTCGGGACCACCTTCTGTAACTGCAATAGTTATTTCTCTTCCCAACTTGGTGAAAACGCGGGCCATATTGCCCCATCTCTTCATCTTTCTTGCTTTGCGGTATTCAAATGCTCTTCCCATAATATTATCTTGATTGCGCTTCTTTTTTATCTATATATCGATTATTTTCAAAATTATAATCCCTGATTATCTTAACTGTGCTCCCAGCTCATTTTGAAGGTTCTGCTGTATCTTGCTCATAACCTTGTCAATCTGCTTGTCGGTCAGCGTTTTCTCTTCATCCTGAATGATAAAGTTTACTGCATAGGATTTCTTGCCTTCTGGCAGATTCTTACCTTCATAAACATCAAACAGAACAACATTCTTCAGTAATTTTCTTTCTGATTTCAGTGCAACCTGCTCTATCTGTGCGAAAGTGACACTCTTATCTATGAGAAGGGCTAAGTCGCGACTAACCTCGGGGAATCTGGAGATTTCGGAAAACTGTACCTTATGTTTTTCAGAATCCTTCATCAGCAGATCCCAGTTCAACTCAGCAAAGAATACTTCTGATTCTATATCGAATGATTTCCTGATTGCTTTTGATACAACCCCAAAATAGCCCAATTTTCTGTTATTTGTGCCAATTGACATTGCTGTGGAGAAGAGATCGTTCTGAAGAGGTTCATATATAATGCGGTCTTTACCAATCCCGATTCTGATCATTATGTTCTCAATATGAGCTTTCAGTTCGAATACAGAGCTTTGCTCCTCAGGTGCAGCCCAGTTTTTATGTGTACGCTTGCCTGTTATCCATAAACCTGCATAGGTTGATTCAGAGTACTCTGCAAGTATATCATTATCCTTTTTCTTGTCTGCATCATAGAAGTAGCAATTACCAAACTCATAGAAACAGAGATCGCTATGTTTACGGTTACGGTTGTATACAATACTTTCAAGTCCGCCAAACAGAAGTGTCTGCCGCATAACGCTAAGGTCATTGCTTAACGGGTTCACCAATGTTACACAGTTTTTCAGAGGATATGTCTCCTGTATCTCATAATAACTCTTCTTAGTGAGCGAGTTATTCATTATCTCATCAAAACCGTTTGCTGTAAGCTGTTCAGATATAAGTGTCTGCAGGTTTTGTTTCCTGTCAGTAGCTGTTTTGTATGAAAGATTTGCCTTCAATGAATGGCTCACTTCTACATTATTATATCCATATATGCGAAGAATATCCTCAATCACATCAACATCACGTGTAACATCAACCCTGTATGTGGGGATACGAAGAGTAAGTTCAGATTCAGATTCAGCCTCAATTTCAATATCCAGACTCTTCAGAATGCTCTTTATATCGTCTTTTGGTATCTCCTTACCAATAAGCTTGTTTGTCTTATCATACGACAGAACAACTTTAGGCCGCTCTATTTCAACAGGATAGATGTCTCTTATCTCGCCTGCTATCTCTCCACCTGCAATTTCTTTAACCAGCAAGGCAGCTCTTTTAAGAGCATAAACTGTGTTATTTGGATCTGCACCACGTTCAAAACGGAATGATGAATCGGTGTTCAAGCCATGTCTGCGGGCTGTTTTTCTTACCCAGGTGGGATGGAAATATGCCGACTCCAGAAATATATCTTTTGTGTTTTCAGTTACACCGGAATCTTTACCGCCGAATACACCTGCTATACACATTCCCTCTTCACTGTTGCATATCATCAGGTCCTTATCGCTCAATTCACGCTCCTGATCATCAAGGGTTGTAAATTTGGTCTTTTCAGGAAGTGTGCGGATAACCACCTCATCACCTTTAATATATGCAGCATCAAATGCATGCATTGGGTGACCTGTTTCATACAGAATGAAATTGGTGATATCCACTATATTATTAATGGGACGCAGACCAATCAGCAGAAGTTTGTTCTTTAACCAGTCGGGACTCTCCTTCACGGTCACACCACGTATTGTCAGTCCCGAATATCTGGGGCAGGCCTCCCTGTTTTCAACTATTACCTCAATACCGCCATCTTTTTTGTCAATTGCAAAATCATCAACAGAGGGTTTTGTCAGACTGAACGATTTACCCTGCTGTTTAAGATATGCTGCAAGATCTCGCGCGATACCATAGTGAGAAGCTGCGTCGACACGGTTTGGAGTAATATCCACACTAAATACCCAATCACTCTGAACATTGTAATATTCAGCAGCCGGAGTTCCTACTACAGCATCCTCAGGAAGAACAATAATTCCATCATGATTATTACTCAGACCGATCTCAGCTTCGGAGCAGATCATACCTAATGATTCCTCTCCACGAATTTTAGAGCGTTTAATCTTAAACTCCTCTTCACCGGAATATAGGGTTGTGCCAACAGTAGCAACAACCACCTTCTGCCCCGCAGTAACATTTGGTGCACCGCATACAATATTCAGGGGTTCGTTTCCATCACCAATGTTTACTGTAGTCAGATGCAGATGATCAGAGTTAGGATGATCCTTGCATGTCAAGACTTCACCAATTACCAAACCCTTCAGACCACCTTTAATAGTCTGAACCTCCTCTACACTCTCTGTTTCCAGTCCGATCTGTGTCAGTACCTCAGAAGTTTGCTGTGGAGTTAAATCAAATTTAAGATACTCCTTGAGCCAGTTATAAGAAATATTCATTTTTTTGTGATTGCGAATCAGGTATTACAGTCTTATCCCATAATCCTGTATTTTTTTGAAATTGGTTTCAAAATTACAAAAAAAACCAATACATTAGCTTAAAACTTCAAAGAATCCCAGTGAGTTCACTACTGACTTCTATCAACTCAGCCCAGATAAATAATAGTTATTACTGTATCAGGAACAATACTGAAGCAGTACTCTTGTATTAAATCTGTCTGACAAGAGTGTTGTAAAACAAAACAGGGGCGATGTCAAACGAATGACCCGCCCCCGTGGATATTTTATGGCTTAATTAGTCAGTGGTATTAATACCCCCTGATAGCTTTAATTCCCGGTAAAACTTTTCCTTCGATCATCTCAAGAAGAGCACCACCTCCTGTTGATACGTATGAAACTTGATCAGCGTGACCGAATTTGTTAACGCAAGCTACTGAGTCGCCACCACCAACAAGTGAGAAAGCACCATTTTTAGTTGCTTCTACAATTGCATTTGATACAGCAAGTGAGCCTTTCGCGAAGTTGTCAAATTCGAATACACCTACTGGACCGTTCCAAAGAATAGTCTTTGAGTTTTTGATTACCTCAGTAAACAGTTTTTCAGATTCAGGACCGATATCCAGACCTTCCCAACCATCAGGTATATTTTTTACTGAAGCGAAGTCGGTTTTTGCATCATTGCTGAAGCTGTCGGCAATCTTAGTGTCGGTTGCAAGTACAAGGTTTACACCTTTTTCTTTTGCTAGTTCAACCAGCTCTCTTGCAAGATCAAGCTTATCATCCTCTACTATAGAGTTACCGATCTTACCACCGAAAGCTTTTGCGAATGTGTATGTCATACCACCTGCAAGGATCAGGTTGTCCACCTTATCCAGAAGGTTCTTGATAATTTCAATCTTAGTAGATACTTTAGAACCACCCATAATTGCTGTAAATGGTTTTTCTGTATCTTTCATCACCTTTTCTACTGCAGTGATTTCGTTCTGAAGCAGGTAGCCAAACAGTTTGTGATCACTGTCGAAATGATCAGCAATCAGAGCTGTGGATGCATGAGCACGGTGTGCAGTACCAAAAGCATCATTCACGTAAACATCTGCATATGTAGCAAGTTTCTTTGTGAATTCTTTCTGTGATTCCTTTAATGCCTTCTTTGCAGCAGCAACTTCTTCTTCTGTTGCATCAGCAGCAAGGCTGCGGGGTTTACCCTCTTCTTCAGCATAGAAACGAAGATTCTCAAGCAGCAACGCTTCACCCGGATGAAGAGCAGCCACCATTGCTTCGGTTGTTTCACCTATGCAATCCTCTGCGAATTTAACATCCACTTCAAGAAGTTCTGATACACGTGGTAAAATGTGCTTTAAAGAAAATTTATCGGTAACACCCTTTGGTCTGCCCAGATGTGATCCTATGATAACGCTGCCGCCATCTTTAAGTATTTTCTTCAGAGTGGGTACAGCTGCACGGATACGTGTGTCATCAGTAATGTTGAAGTTATCATCAAGTGGCACATTGAAATCCACACGCACGAATGCCTTCTTATTGGCAAAATTAAATGAGTCCATTGTTTGCATAGTTCCTATGTTTAATATGTTTTTTTAAGAATGATCTGTTGATAAATGATAAACCTGCCGCAAAGATATGAAAATATATGGAAATTTTTCTGTAATAAAGTGTAAAAGTTTATCAGTTATGAATTACTACTTCGTAAGTTACGGGTACTGCACTCTTATAAAGAGCAAGCACACCGCAGTACTTATCAAAAGAAAGCTTACATGCTCTCTCAAGCTTCTCAACTGGCAGATTATCGCCGGTAAACTCATATACCACCTTCATAGAGGTGTACACCTTAGGATGTTCATCAGACATCTCAGCATCGATGCGGATATCAAACCCTTTTAAATCTATTCGCATCTTGCGTACCATTTCTACTACATCCAGACCTGAACAACCGGTGGCGGCAACAAGCATAAGCTTTTTCGGTCGTGGTCCGGCATTATTACCACCTTGATCCTCACCAAGATCAATGGTTACTTTGTGCCCATCAAGATCGGTATCAAAAATATTATTCTCTCTCCAGCTGGTTTTAATTGAATGTGTTGCCATAGAATTACTCTCTTTTTAACTTGTTTATTATTACTCTATTCTAAATTAAACAAACATTTGGCATATTGGTTCGTTAATATCATGTAACCTATTACATTATAAAAAAATATTGTCATTATGATATAAATTTATATCATTATGCTAATTTTGTAGTAAAATAAGCTAGTATGATTGATAGGAATGCTAATGTATTGTTAATTTATACCGGAGGGACTATCGGAATGTTGGAGAACAAGGAGACCGGTGCTCTGGAGCCTTTCGATTTTAGTCACCTGCGTTCAAATATTCCCGAGATGAAGAAGCTGAACTTCAACGTGGAAAGTTATCAGTTTAACCCTCCAATCGACTCGTCAGATGTAACTATTTATACCTGGCAGGAGATGTTGAAGGTTATTGAAACACACTATCATTTATACGATGGATTTGTTATTCTGCATGGAACAGATACAATGGCATTCACAGCCTCTGCATTGAGTTTTATGTGTGAAAATCTTACAAAGCCGGTTATTCTGACAGGTTCACAGCTGCCAATTGGCAAACTGCGTTCTGACGCAAAAGAGAATCTGATTACAGCTTTAGAGATTGCAGCCGATAAAAATTCGGAAGGGCGGCCGAAAGTTCCTGAGATGTCGGTATATATGCAAAATCTTCTGATGAGAGGAAACAGAACAACTAAGCTTAATGCGGATAACTTCAGTGCATTTACAAGTCCCAACTGCACCTACCTGGCGGAGTCGGGACTTGACATTAAATATAATACCAACGATATTCTTAAGCCTGATTACAACGCACCTGTAAAATATCATTACAACCTTAATCCTGATGTTGTTATACTCAAGCTGTTCCCCGGTATAACAGAAGCGGTGGTAAAGGCTCATCTTGAGATACCGGGGTTGAAAGGTGTTGTGCTTGAGACATTCGGAACAGGCAACTCTCCAATATACCCATGGTTTATGAAACTGCTTAGTGATGCCATAGAAAGAGGTATAGTTATTGTAAATGTAACACAGTGTATGTATGGCAATGTAGAGATGTATCGTTATGAAAATGGCCGCCAACTCGAAAAACTGGGTGTAATAAGTGGTCACGACATTACCACAGAGGCAGCTGTAACAAAAATGATGTCACTGTTCGGAAACTGCGAAACAACTGAAGAGGTGAAACAGCAGATGCAGATCCCTTTACGCGGAGAGATGTCACCATATTATAAGTATTTGGTTATCTGACAAATATCAGGAGGTGTTCATTTCTGTTAAACATCAGCCCTTGTCATTGTGTTATAAAGGTTGTATTTTAATAGAAAATAAATTACAAGAATAAATGAATAACCTCGACTACGGAATTATAGGCAACTGCAGGACTGCTGCGTTAATATCTAAAGAGGGGAGCATCGACTGGTTTTGCTTTCCTGACTTCGATTCACCATCTATTTTTGCAAAATTGCTTGATAAGGAAAAAGGGGGCAGTTTTCACTTAGAGGTTGCCGATGATTATAAAATTACCCAAAAATATAATGGTCACACTAATATATTGATGACCAAGTTTGAATCGCCTGAGCATGGTTTTATACTATTCGACTTTATGCCAAGGTACAGAACCAGTGATCTGCGTCACTATATGCCTCCTGAAATACATCGCTATATAAGGGTTTTCAAGGGCAGCCCCACCGTAAGGGTGGTTTATGATCCACGCATAAACTATGCACGTGAAGAGGTGCGTCACGAAATAGTGGGCAACTATATCAAAACACATTCTGTTGAAGACTCTGAAGATAAGGTATATCTATATACCAGTCTGGATATGCAGAAGGTGCTTAAAAGTGAGGAGGTAGTTATTACCGATCATCAGTTCTTCGTACTCTCCTATAATCAGAAATTGGTTACTATCGACCTCAACAGGGTTATGCTGGAGTTTGAGCGCACCAAGGTCTACTGGCTCAACTTTGTGAACAGATCTAGGGATTACGTTCAGTATGATGATATGATAAAGCGGAGTCTACTGGTATTGAAACTGCTATCATATCAGGAGTCGGGTGCAATGCTGGCAGCAACAACCACCAGTCTCCCCGAAACAATAGGAGAAACCCGCAACTGGGATTATCGCTACTGCTGGCTTAGAGATGCATCCATGTCGATCGACACACTCCTGTTCATGAAGCAGAAGTCGGCCGCCAACCGCTTTATCGGTTTTATTAAACGCATTTTAAAATCCTCAAGGGATGAACCAATACAGATTATGTATGGCATCAGGGGAGAGAAAGATCTTACCGAAGAGATACTTCCACATTTGTCAGGTTACGAAAACTCACATCCGGTAAGAATAGGAAATGCCGCCTATCATCAGGAGCAAAATGACTCCATCGGTTACCTGCTGGATGTGATTTATAAATACTACCTCTATTTCCCCGGAACTCTTGATGAAATTGAGGAGATCTGGGAGATTATTAAGAATCTTGTCCGTGCTGTATTATCATCATGGAAGAAACCAGATAGGAGTATTTGGGAATATCGTACAAAGAAGCAACACTTTGTATTTTCTAAAGTGATGAGCTGGGTTGCGGTTGACAGGGCTTCTCTGATTGCGGAACTCCTTCAGAGGGATTATTACGCAACTGAGTGGCGCAAGGAGGCTGATATAATAAAGAAAGAGGTGCATGAAAAAGGGTGGAATGAGGAGCTGCAGACCTTTACTCAGGCGTATGATAATAGTGATGCCGATTCTTCATTGCTTCTTATGTATTTTTATGATTTCATTGATGCCGGAGATGATCGCTTCGTGAAAACTGTGAAGTATATCAGAGAGAATCTGTTTCACGAAGGTCTGATGTACAGATACAAGGCAGAGGATGACTTTGGGGTTCCTACATCATCATTTACAATATGCACTTTCTGGCTTATTGATGCTCTATATATGATTGGTGAGAAGGAGGAGGCACGTGAGCTGTTTGAGAATATGATATCATACTCCAACCACCTTGGTTTATATAGTGAAGATCTGGACTTCGATACCAAAAGGCAGTTGGGTAATTTTCCTCAGGCATACTCTCACCTGGCGTTTATAAATACAGCTGCCCTCTTTTCTGAAGAGAAGAAGCTCTCAAAATTTATCAGGCCTTAAGCTTAACCTCTCTTAAGTTATGTTAGTCTGGGTTCAGGCAAAGTTTTACAGGTCTTAAAGCATAATTTATCAGGCCTTACATTAAGTATTGAGATGCTCCGCCTTCGGTGGAAGTTGAATTAACTTTTGCGAAAGAGCCTGG
This sequence comes from Lascolabacillus sp., assembly GCF_028696275.1. Lineage (NCBI taxonomy): Bacteria > Pseudomonadati > Bacteroidota > Bacteroidia > Bacteroidales > Porphyromonadaceae > Lascolabacillus > Lascolabacillus sp. Next base: position 20,626 of record NZ_JAQVHI010000003.1, on the reverse strand, counting down.
ATAGTTATCATTGATGAAGTCGATTAACTTCTCACGAATATATACCCTCAGATCCCAGTTCTTGCTTGAGTCGGAGCTGCTTACAAGTACACGCAGCTCTTTATACCACTGCTTACTATCTGTTACCTGTATATTCTGAACCCTGCCATCCCAGTTTGGATTATCCTTTACCAATCTGGCAAGCTCTTTCCTTAAAGGATCTACAGGAAGATCATAGGATACATAAAGCAATGCTGTTCCCAGGATTTCAGATTCGGTTCGTGTCCAGTTTTGAATGGGATTGTTGAGAAAATAATCTATAGGCACAATCAGCCTTCTCTGATCCCATATTTTAACTACTGCATAGGTTATATTTATCTCTTCTATTCGCCCCCATTCACCTTCTATAACCACAACGTCGTCAATCCTGATCGGTTGAGTAAATGCAATCTGTATTCCTGAAAAAACCTGACCAAAGCTACGCTGTGCTGCAAAACCGATAATGATTCCGGCAACACCTGCTGATGCAAGAAGACTTACTCCCAGTTCTCTGATTGATTCTATTGACATCAGGGCAATTGAGACAAATATAAAGGTGATTGAAATTATCACTATTCTCTCTAACATGCTCACCTGCGTGAGTTTTTTTCTGGCTTCAAGATTGTTAGCATTGTTTATATCAAGCTTTTTCTGCCAGTGATGAAACATAGCTCTAACCAACTGTACTATAAGCCAGCCAACTATAAGTATCAGCAGGATATTACTTATTTTCTGTAATAGAGAGAAAATATTTTCGTCTTCTTTTAGGTATGAGCTGAAAATGTTTAGCATAACAGCGAAAATAGCCCATGTACCGGGCACCCTGAACAGACGCACAATAAAATCATCTATCTTGCTTTTACTCTTATGTGTACGTATTCGCCATCTCTTAATTATAAAGTTGTAGATGCCTGCAAGAACAATAAAGAGTACAATGAAACTCAGTGAAATTAGCAAATATCTTAAAGACTCATTTGCTGTTATATTATCAATAAAATTCATGTTATTTGATAAGATTTGTGAGGAATGGCACTACGGATGATTGTAGCGGAATACGATATTTAGCCGCAGGTGAGAAGTTGCCAACCTTAATGCTCACTCCATCTGGTGGCAGTACACGAAACATATCCTCATCTGTTGTATCATCACCAATAGCAAGAATAAAATCATAGTTGTCCAGCGACATACGGCGGATCACCTCACTCCCTTTCGTGAAATCGGGGGGTTTTACCTCCACCACTTTGTTGCCCGGTACTATCTGTAGGTTGAGGCGGGCGCAGGGACCAATCAGTGCGTTAACTAACTGCTGTGAACGGAGTTCGGCCAGCCATATATCCACATTACGATAATGCCACACAAGAGAGGCTTCTTTCTGCTCCATATATGAGCGAGGTGTTTTATCGATGGTGTGCTGTATTATGTCGAGTATCTCATCATCCCAAACCACATCAGTATTGAGGTTTCTGTGCCATTTGCCATTCTCCTTATAAAACATACCATGCTCAGCTGCAAAGTCGAGATTTAAACCTTTGAACCATTTATCCAGTATCTGATGATTTCTGCCGCTATTTATGACAACTCTGTTTTTAGGATCAGAATTCATCTTTTTAAGTAAACTTAATACTTCAGCCGAAGGTATTGCATCTTCCGGTTTACTGGTAAAGGGTGATAATGTGCCGTCGTAATCCAGCATTATCAGGCGTGAGTTTGCATCATCGTAAGATTTTTTTATTTGATTAAGCTGTCTTTTACCAACAACCTTTTGAAGAATCTCTTTATTTTGAGTCTTTATGCTAAGCAACTCCTTTACAAAATCATTAGACCATTTTTTTACATCCTGTCTTGAGATCCTCTTCTGCATTTTTTCAAGTCGCTCTTTTTTCTCCTTTGCCGGCATATTCATAGCTTGCAGAATAGCATTCTCTATCTGATCTGTATCGTTGGGATTAATAATTATTGCATCCTGAAGCTCTATTGCCGCACCTGCCATTTCACTCAGAATCAGTACTCCCGGCCTGTTGCATTTGGTGGCCAGATATTCCTTTGCAACCAAATTCATACCATCTCTGAGAGGTGTAACTAAAGCTATCTCTGCAGCATCATACATGGCTATCAGCTCATCAAAACTGAAGCTTCTGTAGAAATAGAAGATAGGGTTCCAGCCTAACTTTGAATATTTTCCGTTTATTTCACCTATCAGCTGATCAATCTTTGTTTTCAGCTCTGCATATATATCAACAGTGTCACGAGATGGTACCACAATCATTGCCAGAGACACTTTCTCATGATAATCAGGATGATTTTCAAGAAACTGAGCAAAGCCGTTAAGTCGATGCAGAATACCCTTACTGTAATCGAGACGGTCAACAGACAATATTATACTCCTTTCGCCAAGTTTCTCTCTGAGAAGATCCGATTTCTCTTTAACCTCAGGGAGTTTGGGAGCCTGGTTATATTGTTCGTAATTGATCCCCATTGGGAAAGCATCTATATGTATTATACGGTTGTCAAGGTTAACCTCATCCAGATTGCAGTTGATGTTAAGTACTCTGTATATTGCACTTATAAAGTGACGCATGTAGTCATGTGTATGAAATCCTATGAGATCTGCTCCCAGCAAACCTTCAAGAATCTCCTCCCTTTCAGGCAACACCCTGAAAAGCTCATATGATGGAAATGGTATGTGATGGAAATATCCAATATTGGCATTGGGTTTTTTATCACGAATCTTTTTGGGGAGTAGCATAAGCTGATAATCCTGTACCCATACTATATCATCATCCTCAATGAACTGCATTGATTCATCGCAAAACAGACTGTTCACCTGCTGATAGGCCTCCCAGTAATCTGCTCTGTATTCAATAAATGAGAAAAAATAGTGGCACAAAGGCCAGATAGTACTGTTGCTGTAACCCTCATAGTAATTCTCAATTTGATCTGCTGATAAAAAGACCGGATGAAAGTTTAAATCATGCAATCTCTCAGTTATCTCTTTTTTCTCTTTCTCATTTTCAGTAAATATTCCGGGCCAGCCAACCCAGTAAATGTCAGATTCTGTTTCTAGTGAACCAAGACCGGTTGCCAATCCTCCCTCACTCCTTATAATGTTGAAACCATCATCGGAACGCTCAATTTTGACCGGAAGCCGATTAGCAATTATAATAATTTTCATAACTTAAAAAATGTTTGACTCCATCAATATAACGTAGAAAGTTGACATTTGATCAATTTTTAATATATATTCACAAATGGGTTGAATTGAAATTCTTTAGTTTAGAGTGAACAAAAACATGATATCGTTTGTTGCTTCCGCTTTTTTATAGTAATTTCGTAGTCTAAATCACACATGAATAATAACTAATTAACTGCGCTTGAAATCATTAAGTATATAGATCATATAATTATGGCAAAACAAAAAAAATTCTTAACCTGCGACGGTAATCAGGCCGCAGCGCATATCGCCTATATGTTTAGCGAGGTTGCTGCAATCTACCCGATTACACCCTCGTCTACTATGGCAGAGTATGTAGATGAATGGGCAGCTGCCGGAAGAAAAAACCTTTTCGGACAGCCGGTCTTAGTACAGGAAATGCAATCAGAAGCCGGTGCTGCCGGCGCAATGCACGGATCTCTGCAGGCCGGTGCACTAACATCTACATTTACAGCATCACAAGGGTTACTTCTGATGCTTCCTAATATGTATAAGATGGCCGGGGAACTTCTTCCCGGAGTATTTCATGTTTCAGCTCGCGCACTTGCATCTCATGCATTATCAATATTTGGTGATCAACAGGATGTTATGGCAGCAAGACCTACAGGTTTTGCTCTTTTTGCAACAGGCTCTGTTCAAGAGGTAATGGACCTTGCAGCAGTTGCTCACCTTGCAGCCATCGAGAGCCGCGTGCCGTTCCTTCACTATTTCGACGGATTCCGAACCTCACACGAAATCCAGAAGATCGAAGCATTGTCAAATGAAGATCTGGCACCGCTTTTAAATCAGGAAGCACTGAAAGAATTCCGTGAAAGAGCACTAACACCTGATAACCCTGTTACCAGAGGAACAGCTCAGAATGATGATATCTATTTTCAGGCGCGTGAAGCATCTAATCCATTTTATGATAATGTTCCCGATGTTGTTGAGAAGTATCTTGAGAAACTGGCAGAGGTAACCGGACGCAAGTATGGTCTGTTTGACTATTACGGTGATCCTGAAGCAGAAAGGGTTATCATTGCTATGGGGTCTGTAACAGAAACAATCAGAGAGGTTGTTGATCACCTGAGAGCTAAAGGCGAGAAGGTGGGTGTTGTTGCAGTGCACCTATATCGTCCTTTCAAGGCAGAGGCATTCCTGTCGGTTATACCTGATACAGTAAAGCGTATTGCAGTACTCGACCGTACAAAGGAACCGGGAGCACCTGGTCAGCCGATGTATCTGGATGTGAAGAACAGTTTTTATGGAAAAGAAAATGCTCCTGAGATTGTTGGAGGTATTTATGGATTATCATCTAAAGATACCACACCGTCACAAATATTATCGGTTTTCGAAAATCTCTCTCTTAGTATGCCTAAGAACGATTTCACTATCGGTATTGTTGATGATGTTACATTCAAATCGCTTCCTGTAAAGGCTGAGATCTCTATGGATGAAACAACATATGAGGCTAAATTCTACGGACTTGGATCTGATGGTACGGTTGGAGCTAATAAGAACTCCATTAAAATTATAGGTGACAATACAGATAAGTATGTTCAGGCATATTTTGCGTATGACTCCAAGAAATCTGGAGGATTTACCTGTTCTCATCTCCGTTTTGGCGATAACCCGATCAGGTCACCTTATTTAGTAAATACTCCTAATTTTGTAGCATGTCACGTTCCGGCCTATCTGCATCTGTATGATGTGACTGCAGGACTTAAGAAGAATGGTACCTTCCTTCTAAACTCTCTGTGGCCTAAGGAAGAGGTGGCAGATCACCTGCCCGATCATGTGAAGAAATATTTTGCAGTAAACAATATCAAGCTATACATAATAAATGCCACAAAGATTGCAGAAGAGATCGGACTGGGCAACAGAACCAACACAATATTGCAGTCGGCTTTCTTCAAAATCTCAAATGTAATTCCTTACGATCTTGCTGTGGAACAGATGAAGAAATTCATCGTTAAGTCATACGGTAAAAAGGGTGAAACCATTGTTAAGATGAATTATGCTGCTGTTGATCGCGGTGGTGATGTTGAGGAAGTGGAAGTTCTTCAGGAATGGGCAAACCTTGTGGTATCGACAGATACAACAGATGATGCTCCTGAATTCATCAGAAAGGTCGTTCGTCCGGTTAATGCACAAAATGGCTATAGCCTGCCGGTATCAGCCTTCACTGGTCGTGAAGACGGAACATGGGAAACAGGAACCACCAAGTATGAAAAACGTGGTGTAGCTGTTAATGTTCCTGTTTGGCAGCCTGAAAACTGTATACAGTGTAATCAGTGCGCTTATGTATGTCCTCATGCTACTATCCGTCCGTTCATGCTTGATGAGGAAGAGCAGAAAGGTGTAGGCGAAGGAGTGGAACTGCTAAAAGCTCAAGGTAAACAGTTTGCAGGAATGGGATTCCGTATCCAGGTTGATGTTCTTGACTGTCTTGGTTGCGGTAATTGTGCCGATGTTTGTCCCGGAAGAAAAGGAGAAAAAGCTCTTGAGATGGTTTCTATTGAGTCTCAGCTTGAAAATCAGAAGAATTGGGACTGGATGATGGAGAACGTTACAAGTAAAGCTCATCTTGTTGATATCAGTCTCAATGTTAAAAACTCTCAGTTTGCCACTCCTCTGTTTGAGTTCTCCGGAGCTTGTTCAGGATGTGGTGAAACACCATACATCAAGCTAATTACTCAGCTTTATGGAGAAAGAATGATGATTGCAAACGCAACAGGTTGTTCTTCAATCTATGGGGCATCAGCACCTGCAACTCCTTATACTAAAAATGAGGAAGGTAAAGGTCCGGCTTGGGCAAACTCACTTTTTGAAGATAACGCAGAGTTTGGTTATGGCTTTGCAATTGCTCAGGCAAGTATGCGAAACAGAATAGAAAATCTGATGAAGGATGCTATCGCTTCCGATCAGTTTACGGCAGAGCAGAAAGAGCTGTTTAATCTATGGATTGAGAATAAAGATAGTGCTGAACTATCAAAAGAGATATCTGCTAAAGTTGTTGCTTCGCTGACAGGTAGTGATATTCCATTAGCCAAGGAGATACTTTCACTTGAAAAGTATCTTGCTAAGAAATCTATCTGGGTGTTTGGTGGAGATGGATGGGCATATGATATAGGTTTTGGTGGTCTGGACCATGTTCTGGCAAGCGGAAAGGATATAAATATCCTTGTACTTGATACAGAAGTCTACTCCAACACTGGAGGTCAGTCATCCAAATCAACCCCAATTGCAGCTGTGGCTAAGTTTGCAGCAGCAGGTAAGCGCATACGTAAGAAAGATCTTGGTATGATTGCTACCACCTATGGTTATGTTTACGTAGCACAGGTAGCAATGGGTGCTAATCAGGGACAAACTCTGAAAGCTATCCGTGAGGCTGAGTCATATAACGGACCTTCAATTGTAATTGCATACTCACCATGTATCAGTCATGGATTAAGGAAGGGAATGGGACATGCTCAATCGGAACAGAAGGCTGCTGTTGAGAGTGGTTACTGGCACTTGTGGCGCTACGACCCACGTCTTGAGGAGCAGGGACTGAATCCTTTCCAGCTCGACAGTAAAGAGCCTGAGTGGGATAAGTTTGTTGACTTCCTGAAGGGTGAGGTGCGCTATACACAGTTGATGAAAGCATTCCCTGCAGAGGCAGATGAGCTGTTTGAAGCTGCAAGACAGAATGCTCAATGGAGATATAAATCCTATGTACGTATGGCAGAAGCAAACTTCGGCTCATCGGAAACCGAAGGTGAGGGAGTAAAACAGCCTGCTGAACAGATAAACTAAATTTTTAGTAACATATTTTTTTCTAAGGGTATCGCGTAATGTGATACCCTTAGTTGTTTATAACAATATGCGAATATTATAGTATCTTTGTATCCTGTTTCCATATAAAAAAATTATAAAAAGCTTTCTGATTTATGAAAATTCAAATTATAAACGGTCCCAACCTCAATCTGCTCGGAACACGCGAGCCGGGAGTATATGGAAGTATAACATTTACGGAGTTTCTGGAAAATATTAGGATTAGCTTTCCAGATATTGAGATAGATTATTTCCAATCGAATGTAGAGGGTGAAATAATCAATAAAATTCAGGAAACAGGCTTTAACTATGACGGAATTATTCTTAATGCAGGTGGATATACTCACACCTCAGTGGCAATAAGAGACTCAATTAAGGCAGTTAAGACACCAGTTATAGAAGTTCACATATCAAACATTCATGCAAGAGAGGAGTTCAGACATCAATCTATGATTTCTGCTGTTTGCATGGGTGTAATTGCCGGTTTTGGGTTAAACTCATATAAACTGGCAATTAAGGCTTTGCAGTTGGCAAACAATATTTGAACTTAAACGTTAAAATGATCAGTATCGATTACTGATAATCGAATCATTAATATAAAATATGCAGAAACAAACAAAAATAGTTGCAACGATATCCGATCAACGTTGCGAAGTACCGTTTTTAGAACAGTTGTACGAAGCCGGAATGAATGTAGTGAGACTTAATTCCGCACATTTAAACGAAGAGGGTTTCCTCAAAATTATAAACAATGTAAGAGAGGTTTCTGAAGAGATAGCCATTCTAGTAGATACAAAAGGACCGGAAATCAGAACAACGGTTGCAAATAATCCAATTGAACTTAAAACCGGGGAACTTGTGAAAATTGTGGGCGACCCGAAAGGGGTTTCTTCCAATGAAACTATCTATATTTCATACTCCAATATTGCTGAAGAGATGCGTGTTGGCGATGATATCCTTATTGATGATGGAGAAGTGGATCTGAAAGTTATTACAGTTAACAAAGATCATCTTATCTGCAGTGTGATGAATGATGGTGTGATTGGCAGCCGAAAGAGTGTAAATATTCCGGGTGTACGTATCAATCTGCCAGCAATCACAGAAAGAGATAAAAAATTCATTGCATTGTCTGCAAAGCACAATGTTGATTTTATAGCACACTCATTTGTAAGAAATGCTGAAGATATAAAGGTTGTTCAGGAGATACTTGATGAGTTGGGCAGCACAATAAAGATTATTGCAAAGATTGAGAATCAGGAAGGTGTTGATAATGCTGATGAGATTCTTGAATCGGCTTATGGTATAATGATTGCTCGTGGTGACCTTGGTATTGAGGTGGCACAGGAGAAGATTCCGGGCATTCAGCGTGTCCTTATCAAAAAGGCAATTCATCATAAGAAGCCTGTTATCGTTGCAACTCAGATGCTGCACTCGATGATTCATAATCCACGCCCCACACGTGCAGAGATTACCGACATAGCAAATGCTATCTATTACAGAACTGATGCTGTTATGCTAAGTGGTGAGACTGCCTATGGCAAGTATCCTGTTGAAGCTGTAAGGACAATGGCAAGGACAGCCTACGAAGCAGAGCTTACTAAACTGACAGATAATGATATACGTGTTCCGTATGACACCTATAAAGAGGGTGATGTTACTGAATTTCTTGCGAAACAGGCAGTAAAAACATCTAACAAGCTTAGTGTAAAAGCTATTGTAACAGACAGTCACACCGGAAGAACAGCAAGGGTGCTTGCAGCATTCAGAGGTAAGAGCCCTATATACGCCATCACAACAACAAAGAGACTTGCACGCGAACTTGCACTCTCTTATGGTATTATGGCTGAATTCCAGGAGGGTAAAGGAGATGGCAACACAAAAGAGAGTCGCAGGGCATATTTTACAGAGGCAATTCGCCGACTCATCGAAAACAAGATGATTGAACCTGATGACAGAGTTGCATATCTGGGAGGGAGCTTTGGTGAAGTGGGCGGAACAACATATCTGGAAGTTGTGGATGCCTGGAGAATTCTTGAAGCAAAAGAGAAATATAATTTGCCCGACTACACAGCGTAATTTAACCAACTGAATTATTTTAACTCTGATGTAGTAAATTTTAATTCAATTGTTTTAAATACTTGATGTTTTCATAGTAATTTAGTGATTCAAACTAGTTTTGAATCACTAAAAGTATTATTGAAATCATATTCATTTAACCGGTAAATGAGATCGATTGAAGATTATATAATTGAACATATCGATGAGGAGCCTCAGCTGTTAAGTCAGATATATCGTGAGGCTCATGTAAAGCTGCTTCACGGAGATATGTCGTCAGGTCACCTGCAGGGACGATTACTTAAAATGCTGGTACAGATGATTCGTCCTTCAAGAGTGCTTGAAGTTGGAACCTACACAGGCTATTCCGCGCTCTGCATTGCTGAGGGACTTGAAGATGGTGCTTCTCTTGAAACTATCGAGATAGATGATGAGATGGAGGATATAATACGCGAAAATTTTAGTCGCTCCTCCTACAGCGATAAGATCACTCTGATAATTGGTGATGCCAATGAAGTTGTGCTTGATTATGAGGATAGTACTTTCGATTTGGTATTTATGGATGGTAATAAACGTGACTATTGGCAGCTCTACGAGAAGATTCTCCCTAAAGTGAAACAGGGTGGTTTCATACTTGCGGATAATACTCTCTGGCATGGAAAGGTTCTGGAAAAGCCGAAGAGTAATGACTGGCAGACAAAAGGTATTTTGGAATTTAATACTCATTTGAAAAGCGATAATCGTGTCGAAAAGGTTATATTAGCAGTTCGTGACGGTTTAACGCTTATCAGAAAAAAGTAAATATTATGGACTCGAACAGACAACAAAAGATAAATCGGTTGATACAGAAAGAACTGAGCGAATTATTCCTTCTGGAAACCAAGAAGATGCAGGGGGTACTGATCTCGGTGACAAATGTGCGTGTATCGCCCGACCTCAGTGTTGCACATGCATATCTAAGTATTTTCCCATCAGATAAAGGTGAAGAGTTAGTTAAGAATATTAATGAGAACGTTAAATCTGTTCGGTATGACTTGGGTAAAAGATTGAGAAATCAATTGAGGGTAATACCAGAGCTAACTTTTCATGTTGATGATTCACTTGATTATGTTGAGAATATTGACAGATTGTTGAAAAACGACTGAAATCTCTGCTTTGGACATATCACTATTCATAGCACGCCGGTACCTCTTCTCCAAGAAATCGCACAATGCAATAAATGTGATTTCTGCCATATCCGTTTGCGGTATTGCCATTGCAACAATGGCAATGGTGGTGGTACTATCCGTTTTCAATGGCTTCGGAGGTATTGTTGAGGGTATGTTCAGTGCATTTGATCCCGATTTAAAGATAACTGTAAGAGAGGGTAAGGTATTTAACTACAATACACCCCAGTTTGATGAAGCATTACGGGTTGAAGGGATACAGATGATATCAGAGTCACTCGAAGAGAATGCCCTGTTCAGCTTCAATGGTCAGCAGGTTCCTGTACTCATGAAAGGAGTTTCACAGGAGTTCAGTAATATGACCGATATGGAGAAACTGATGGTCGACGGATCATTCAAACTTCGAGAAGATGTAGTTGATTACACAACATTAGGTACAGGTCTGGCAGTCTCGCTGGGAGCACGTCCCGGATTCATAAATCCGATTGAGATCTATGCACCAAAAAGAGATGTGAGAGTCAATCTTGCAAATCCAGCGGCAGCTTTCACAACAGGTTATGTGCAGATAGGAGGAGTGTTTAGCCTTAACACACCAAAGTATGATGAGCAGATGGCAATCATGCCAATTTCAAAGGTAAGGGAACTGCTTAACTATAGTAATGAAGTAACTTCACTCGATATAAAACTTCAACCGGGAGCATCAGTAAAAAGAGTGAAAAATCAGATCAGGAATATTCTTGGTGATGAATTTCTTATTGAGGATCGCTTTGAACAGCAACGAGAATCATACAGGATGCTGCAGGTGGAGAAATGGGTAACATTTCTCATTCTGGCATTTATACTGCTCATAGCTGTTTTCAATGTTGTAGGATCACTTTCTATGCTCATTGTAGAGAAGAAAGATGATATTAACAGCCTTAGAAACATGGGAGCTTCCAACACTCTTATTTCACGAATATTTCTTAATGAAGGGTGGTTGATCACTTTCTCAGGGATAGTGGCTGGTATAGTGATAGGACTGGTTCTATGTCTTTTGCAGCAGCATTTCGGGTTAATACGTCTGAGCAATATTCCAGGTGCATATATAATTGATGCTTACCCTGTAATAGTTAAGTTCACGGATATACTGATTGTTATTGCCGTAGTAAGCTTAATCGGGCTGTTAACAGTGCTTTACCCTGTAAACAACCTCAGGAAGAAGTTGACAGGCGAGTTCAATAATATGAGATATAAAGAGTGATTGGTTAATACATAAAGATCTGCTGTTTTTTTAAGATCAATTGAGATACATAATTAATAGAGATACAAGATCTATTTAAAGTTATATGCCAGTCAGCACAGTTGGATAAAAAGATAATATAGCGTATAACTCTTTATAATTTAAATAATTAAGTATAATATAAAACATAAGATATGAGGATAGCAATTGTCGGAACAGGTTATGTAGGTTTAGTTTCTGGTGCCTGTTTTGCAGAGATGGGAGTGGATGTTACTTGTGTTGATATCGACAGCGAGAAGATCGAAGGTCTCAAGAAGGGAATAATACCTATCTATGAGCCCGGATTAAAGAGTATTGTTGTACGAAATTATGATGCGGAGCGACTACACTTCACAACTGATCTGACATCTGTTCTTAATGAAATGGATATAATATTCATTGCAGTAGGCACACCCTCGGATGAAGAGGGAAATGCTGACCTGTCGTATGTTATGACTGTAGCAAACACTATCGCAGATAATATGAACAAACATCTGCTGATAGTAACCAAGAGCACAGTACCGGTTGGTACATCATACCGCATAAGAGAATTAATTCGTAAACGTCTTGATGAAAGAGGACTGAATGATCTTCAGTTTGATGTAGCCTCTAACCCTGAATTCCTGAAAGAGGGAGCTGCAATAAACGACTTTATGAGTCCCGACCGTGTAATTGTAGGCGTTGAGAGTAAAGAGGCTGAAAATCTTATGTCGAGACTGTATCGCCCATTTCTGCTCAACAATTTCAGGGTCATCTTCATGGATATTTTATCGTCCGAGATGACAAAATATGCCTCTAATGCCATGCTTGCGACACGTATTAGCTTTATGAACGATATTGCCAACCTTTGTGAAATTGTTGGAGCTGATGTAAATATGGTACGCAGAGGTATGGGAAGCGATTCCCGCATTGGCAGAAGCTTTCTCTATCCCGGTTGCGGCTATGGCGGCAGCTGTTTTCCAAAAGATATACGTGCAATAATGAAAGTAGGAGAGGATGTGGGATATGAAATGACTGTAATCAAAGCAGTCGAGGAGGTTAACAACCGACAGAAAGGTATACTGTTCCATAAATTCAACCGCTATTATAACGGAGATATTAAAGGTAAAACAGTAGCAGTATGGGGATTATCATTCAAACCCGAAACAGACGATATGCGGGATGCACCCTCACTGACATTAATTGAGAGTCTTTTAAAGGAAGGTGTAAATGTTCGTGCATATGATCCCGCTGCAATGCAGGAAGCACGCAAATATCTGGATGACAGGATATATTACGCTACAGATATTTATGATGCTGCCAATGAGGCTGATGCACTGATAGTACCAACAGAGTGGAAGGAGTTCAGACTACCCAATTGGTCGATTCTAAGTAAAATAATGAATAACCATTTGGTAATTGATGGACGTAATATTTATAATAAAGAAGATATGGCTGCCTATGGTTTCGAATACAGAGGAATAGGGCAGAAATGATCATGATCATATAAATATCATGATAAATTCAAATTTTATATATTAACTTAATACCAGAGATAATGAGCGTAAACAGGAGAGATTTCATCAAAAAGATGGGAGCCGGAGCCGCAGGCTTAGCCGTGGGAGCACCCGCCATCACTGCATCAGAAAAAGCTGCAGTAACAAGAACATCAGCAAAGAGCTACAGTAGAATAATTGGAGCGAACGACAGAATCAGGGTTGCTGTTGTTGGGCTTGGAAGAAGATTAGGTGGATTTATTGAGCCAATCGCAATGAAGAGCGCAAATGTTGAACTTGTTTATCTGTGCGATGTATATGATAAACAGATGGACAATGCGGCAAAAATATTTTCAAAGCATATAAATTATACACCAAAGCTTGAAAAAGATATCCGTAAGGTTGTTGATGATAATAAGGTAGATGCAATCTTCAATGCTACACCCGACCACTGGCATGCACCAGGTTCAATTATGGCAATGAAGAACGGCAAACATGTATATGTAGAAAAACCATGTAGTCACAACATGTTCGAAAATGAGCTGCTGGTAGCCGCTTCAAAGAAGTTCAACAAGGTAGTTCAGATGGGAAATCAGCAACGCTCTTCAGACCACACAATTGAGATTATCAATGAGATACATAACGGAATCATTGGTACACCATATAAAGCGGTGGCATTTTACAGTAATACAAGAGGAGAAGTACCTCTGCAGAAGAGAGTGCCTGTGCCTGCTGGGCTCGACTGGGAACTATTTCAGGGTCCGGCACCACGTCGTGAATATACTTCGGAGACATGGGATTATAACTGGCACTGGTATGGCTGGGATTATGGAACAGCTGAAACAGGCAATAACGCCACTCACGAACTGGATGTTGCAAGATGGGCATTGCAAGTTAACTTCCCCACACGTGTTGACGTAGAGGCTGCAAAGCGTCACTTCATTAATGATGGATGGGAGATGTATGACACTATGGACGCAACCTTCCGTTTCAAAGATGATAAAATCATCAAATGGGATGGCAAGAGTCGCAACGGCTACCTGACCTACAATAGTGACAGGGGAACAATAATTTATGGCAGCGAAGGTTCTGTTTTTGTAAATCGTGATAAATATATCCTGTACGACAGAGGCGGAAAAGTTGTAAAAGATAATAAATCATCAGCAATCGAGGCAGGCAATGTTTTAGGCGGAGGAGGCGATATGACAACAGGTCATGTTATCAACTTCTTCGAATCAATAAGAGGCAAGGAGAAACTCACTGCACCAATTGATGATGCAAGCATAAGCATGGCCATGGTACACTATTCAAACATAGCCTACAGAATAGGTAAAGGGTTTGATATCGATGAAACCAACGGCAGAATGTTTGATCGTGATGCAATGAATTTATGGAGTCGCGAATATGAGCCAGGTTGGGAACCGGAATTATAGTTATATTCTGCAAATTTATTATTAAATTTGCAGGCCCGAATCGTTAGCTCAGCTGGTTCAGAGCGCTGCCTTGACAGGGCAGAGGTCACTGGTTCGAACCCAGTACGATTCACTCATTTGAATACCTTCATTTCAACCATATTATCCAGAACATCCTTTCTGGTTAGCAGAGCTGTTCGCAATCTATTCTCATACAGCATTTCAAGCTGATCACCCACAAACCTGCTGCCTGGCTGAGATGAGTTGCCATAACTCAGTAAAACTTCAGCTCTTACCTTATCTCCGAACTCAACAACAGCTACAAATGTATCTCCGTGATACACATAATTTCTATAGCTCCCCTTTTTAGGTTGGAAATACATAGTTCTGAAAACACCATAATCACTCTTTCCTCCATTTGCAGGGTACTCAATATTGCCAACACTGAAGCGGTTTACATAACCCCATTCAACATCCATAAAGCCATACTCCTCTTCAATCTCAATAGCCGCTTTTCTTAGTAAGGCAACAGCTTTTTCAGGATCATTCAAACCATCAGGAGTTGTAACAGGACTATCGGCGCTCCATGGTACTGCAAACATGCTGTTATCTAGTTTATCAAACCATTGTGCAAAAAGAACGGCGCCTTTACTGTCAGCATCAGTAGTTCCATCCCATCTCTTTAAAATATCGGCAGCCAGTAAAGTTACTGAGTCGGGATACTGCTCCACAGCCGCCAGGAGATCATCCAGAAAGCGATCCGCAATCTCCATTCCAGTATTCAGCTTGTAGTCCACCAGTTCCTCAAAAGTGACCGACTCATCATCCTTAATAAGGTTTATAGCCCTCTGAGCCCTGAAAGATGTAGGATACTCCTCCAGTTGCGGCGACATAGAAGCAGAGTACTCCTTACTATCAAATAAGAGAGGATAGGTTGCAGTCCACGGCACATCATTTGCATTCTGCACAAACCCCGTTTCAGGGTTAAGAAGCTTAGGCAATTCATCATAATCAAGATAACTGTTCCATATCAGATCAGAACGCGTACCATCAACCTTATCTCTCCAGAAGCTCCAGTCACCCTCACTTCTATCAGGCACATTACCATTAAAAAGATACATAATGTTTCCCTCTTTATCAGCATAAATCAGGTTAAACATAGGGATCTGCATCATCTTTACAGCATCTTCAAACTCATTAAAATTATGAGCCTTACCCATCTTGTGATACTGATAAAAATAGGAATCATTCTCCATTCCCGCAATTCTGACAGCAAAAGCTACATCACCCTGCTCACCAAGAACAGGACCATGCTCCGAATACTTCATAACCAGCTCCCTCTCAGCGAAACTGCTATCCTCCTGCAAAATATTTATTGTTACGCTCTTCTCCTCAAAAGGCTTTACCTCACCATCAAGAATATACCCATCACCCTCAAGCTTCAATTCATACCTGTCAGATGCATCAATTGTATTCACAGTATGAGTCCATCCGAGGTTCTCATTAAAAGCGATATTAAGTATAGGCATACCTATTAGAGTAACCCCATACACATTAAAATCAGGAGCATTCAGATGTGCCTCATAGAATCGATAAAAGTCACCCCACGGCAAATGAGGATTAGCCACCAGCATAGCGTTGCCCGATTCAGATTTCAAAGGAGCAATCGCATAAGAATTAGATCCGGGTATAGCTGCACCCTCCATATCTTTCAGCTCGTTATAACCTGTAATCAGATCACTAACAGCCAGAAACTCAATATTGATAACCCTCTTGCTGTGAGCCAAAACATCAATGGCTGTCAATGGCAGAAAACCCCTGTATATCACATCAATCTCATCAGGATGAGCCGCTGCATAGTCGTTCAGCCCCTTCACAAAAGCATCCAGAAACAGTTTTTCATCACCCTCAAAACCAGCATACTGAGCAGCAGCTTTTCCAGGCAGATCATATAAGTAGACCAGTCTATCCATCTGCAAAGACTTCTCACCACGAATCTCACTGCCTTTACCTCGCGACTCAATATACAACCTCATAATCTCATTAGCATGACTCTGCATCTGAGCCCATCCGAAAGCATAATACATCTCAGCCTCATTCTGAGCATAAATATGCGGCACCCCCCAGTTATCCCAAACAATCTCAGTACGATTAAAAGACCCCCGCTCATTGCACGACATAAATAACAGTGCAACGAGAACAGATAAAACAGTTGATGTTCTCATAGTTGTAAGTTCTATAATATTTAGGAAGCTCTATGATAAATTGTAATCTCAGCAATTCTCCATTTCAACAATATAATAGCCCTTGGTCTTTATCTCCTCCTCATGTTCAGGTTTCAGGGATTCGATATGGCAAAACGTGCACTCTTCAGAGGTAAGCGGCTGACCCTCCTCACCTTTGCTCTTCAAATACTCCCTGCCGTAATTATATATAGTTTCTGCATCTTTAACCTCCTCAGGAGCTATAATATCAAAATGCATAATCATGCCATCCTTTTTAGTTACATAGGTGTCCCAGACTGCTACTTGCATAATAAATTGAATTAAAAAACGTGTTTAGTTCTCATTGATGACTATATAACAATCGCAGTTTGAATTAGTTTATCGCCAATAAACGTCAGAGAACCTTTTAAAGATAATAGTCATTGATTATGATTATAACGATAATTGAATCTACTAAAAAAAATTATTTATTAGGTTAACATA
>NZ_JAQVHI010000003.1:0-3428 GCF_028696275.1 Lascolabacillus sp. | reverse complement strand
CCCGACAGCTGGGTACCGGGCATCCTGTTCTGCAGTAAGCAGATACTCAGGGGAGCAATCATCTTTTACGGATTCAGGCTCACATTCCAGCATATTGTGGCGGTAGGACCTGCAGCCATTATTGTAGACATAATAATGGTACTCTCCGTTTTATTACTAGGCTATTTCGCAGGGCGAATGCTGAAGCTAGACCCACACATTACAACACTCACCTCAGCCGGTAGTGCTATATGCGGAGCAGCAGCCGTACTCGGTACAGAACCCGTCTTAAAAAACCAACCACATAAAACCGCCATAGCTGTCTCAACGGTAGTCATCTTCGGAACCATCTCAATGTTTCTCTACCCCCTGATGTATAAGATGGATTGGCTCAGCCTCAATCCCCATCAAATGGGAATATACATAGGATCAACAGTGCACGAGGTAGCACACGTCGTAGGAGCCGGCAATGCCCTTAACAACCCGGTAATTGCCGAAAGCTCAGTAATTGTGAAGATGATAAGAGTCATACTACTTGCCCCCTTCCTCCTGATCCTAAGCATGCTTGTAGGCAGAAAAAACCGCAAACAGGGAATAGAAACAGCGGAGAAGTCCAAGATCACCATTCCCTGGTTCGCCTTCGGCTTCTTAATAGTGATAGGCTTCAACTCATTAAACCTGCTCCCCGTAGCAGTAGTAGATGGAATAAACAGAGCCGACAACTTCGCACTAACCATGGCAATGACAGCATTAGGAGCAGAAACAAACTTCAAAAAGTTCAAGCAGTCAGGCATCAAACCCTTTGTCCTTGCATTTATACTATTCATCTGGTTAGTAGTAGGAGGATACTTTATCAGCTCCCTAGTACAGTTTTAGTCAAAAAATCGATATAATATCGACCGTAAATAGATATTTATTCTAAAAAATTAAACATTGCGTCCACAAATATGTTTTATAATTGAAAACATCAAAACAGTTAAAAAAAACAGGATAAAACATATATGGGAATATTACGCAGACTGTTAGGGTTACCTGATAAAAGCTTTATCAGAGATAAACTTAACAAAGGCGCCATTCTGCTGGATGTACGCACCAGAGAAGAGTATCACTACGGACACATAGAAGGGTCGATAAATATTCCGGCATCAGAAATACACAACAAGATCGACAGGCTAGACAAGGACAATGTAATAATAGCCGTATGCGAGAGCGGCGCAAGAAGTGCACAGGTAGTCAGATACCTGAAAAGCAAAGGATTTGAATCATACAATGGCGGAGGATGGAGTTCCTTCAGATAACAAATAAGAACTTAACTTTAAAAAAACTCAGCATATGGAGACAGCTAAGATCATAGTTCAGTCGGCCATACATGCCGATGTAGTAAAAGTCTGGGAATACTATAACCAGCCCGAACATATAACAAAATGGAACTTTGCCGATCCCCTTTGGCATTGTCCCAGTGCAAAGAACGATCTTCGTGTAGGAGGTAAGTACGTAGCACGCATGGAAGCAAAAGATGGCAGCTTTGGCTTCGATTTCAGTGCAACCTACACCGAAGTGATAGAGCATGAAAAAATTGCTTACAGATTAGATGATGGCCGTGATGTTGAAATAATATTCGACAATCAAGACGGAACCACCTTCGTTACAGTAACCTTCGATGCCGAAAACCAGAACCCCCCTGAAGTTCAGAAGCAAGGCTGGCAGGCAATATTAGATAATTTCAAAAAATATGCAGAAAATGAAAGAGCTTGAATACGGATTCACAGTTGACAAACACAACAACACCATAACAATCATTCGCGAATATGATGCCCCCTTAGAGAAAGTATGGAAGGCATGGACCACCTCCGAGATGTTAGATAAGTGGTGGGGACCCAAGCCCTGGAGAGCCATTACCAAGTCGCTCGATTTCCGGGAAGGCGGTCACTGGCACTATTCGATGAACGGACCCGAAGGCGAAGTTCAGTGGGGCAAGTTCGATTACCTCACCATAGAGCCCAACGAGTCGTTCACAGGAAAAGATGGCTTCAGCGATGAGAACGGAACATTAGACACAACACTCCCTCAGAACCACTGGGAGCTCAGGATGAGTCAAACAGGCAATACAGTAATGGTTGATATGCTGCTTACATTCGAAAAAGCCGAAGATATCGACACCTATATAGACATGGGCTTCAAAGAAGGCATAACACAGACATTAGATCAGTTGGAAGAGATACTATGAACAAATTATTTTTAGTGATACTGCTCTGCCTTACAGGCAGCATCACCCTTGCGCAACAACCAGAAAGAAAAACAGTTTTCATAATAACAGATGGTATACCGGTAGACATAATCCACAAAGCAAGCACCCCCAATCTCGACAGGATAGAGCAGGAGGGCATCTTTTTGGAATCATACGTGGGAGGCGAGAGAGGAGGCATCACACAGACTCCCACCATATCCTCAAACTGCTATGCAACACTTATCACCGGAACCTGGGTAAACAAGCACAACGTATGGGACAACAACATTGCCAACCCCAATTACAACTATCCCACCATCTTCAGGCTATATAAAGATGCCTATCCCGATGGCAAAACAGCCATCTACTCAACCTGGCTCGACAACAGAACCAAGCTGCTTGGCGAGGGACTCGATGCAACTAAAAACCTGAAGATCGATTATGCCTTCGACGGGTTAGAGCACGACACCATCAACTACCCCCACGACAAGCATAGCAACTACATAAAAAAGATAGATGCCGCCGTAGCCTCAGAAGCCGCCAGCAGCATCTCTAAGAACGGACCAGACCTCTCGTGGGTCTATCTGCAGTACACCGACGATGCCGGTCACCACTACGGCAACAGTCCCGAATTCTACAACTCCATCACCTATCACGATGCGCTGATAGGCCTCATATACGATGCCGTAAAACAGCGTGAAGAAGAGCACAACGAAGAGTGGCTGTTTATTGTAGCCACCGATCATGGTCGCACCCCCCTCACCGCCCGCAGTCACGGTGGTCAGAGCGACAGCGAAAGAAATACATGGATGGTAATCAACAAGAAAGACATCAACGACTATGCCCTTAACTACAGGACAGCCGCAGTAGACCTTCTTCCCACCATTGCAGACTATATGAATATAGCGATAGATCAGAGCACCCTCTACGAGCTCGATGGCCTGTCTCTATTCAGCCCCGCAGACGCCTTCAATCTTAAAGGAGTACTGATAGACAACAGCAAGCTTCTTCTCAGCTGGACCTCCATCAGCAAGAACAGCGATACCACAGCCGAAGTCTATATCAGCACAACCAACAACATTAAAGAGGGCAATCCCGACAGATACATAAAAATTGGCGAAGTACCATTAAAAGAAGAGCTTGCCCTACTTTCCATAGAAATGCCCGAAGTATCAGACTTTCTTAAAGTAGTTCTTAAAACCCCCAATCATACTTTGAATTA
>NZ_JAQVHI010000054.1:0-8146 GCF_028696275.1 Lascolabacillus sp. | reverse complement strand
ACGTATATGATCATTTTTAATTCCATCAGGGTCGAAAGTTTTACCTGTCACAAATACCACTCCTTTTTCAATAGACTTTTTCAGTACATCTGTTGCATCGCATCCCTCAGGTAGTTGTAACCATGTATAAAACCCTCCTCTAGGTTTTTCGAAAGAAACACTTTCAGGTAAACATTTCTCCAGAGTATCAATCATTGCTAGTCCACGTTTTTTATACTCCTCTCTGACTTCAGAAATATAGGCATCAATATGACCTTCACGGATGAATTTATCAGCAACAACCTGTGATATACTTGGAGAGCATGCATCAATTGACTGCTTTATCAATTCACACTTCTGATATATATTATCAGGAACTAGCATCCAGCCTAGACGAAGACCAGGACCCAGTATCTTTGAAAATGAACCGGTAAAGCAGACATCTATACCTTCAGGATCCATTGACTTAATCAGTTTCATTTTAGGTCTATCCTCTTCAAAAAAATAGAGGTCACTATATACATCATCTTCAATTATAGGGATTTCCTGATTTCTTAGTACGTCGATCATCTCTTTTTTTACCTCTTCGGAATAAACTATTCCCGCAGGGTTATGAAAATTTGGAGAGTAATATAAAAATTTAGGCTTAACTGAAGAGGAATTTATCCTATCTTTTAGCAGTTTAATATCCATTCCATCGCCATTCAAGGGAACAGTAACAAGATTAGCCTGATAAGATCTGAATGCAGAGAGAGCCCCTATAAAGCTTGGTGTTTCTACCAATACAGAATCTCCCGGATCAAGAAATGCCTTTGCCAAAATATTTATTGCTTGCAGAGAGCCTGTAGTTATAATAAGTTTGTTGGATTTAACAGGCAACCCTTTTTTCTCAAGCCATTCCGACAACGATTCTAGTAGGGTAGGGAGTCCTGTGGTTGGTCCATACTGCAATGCAACCTGTTTCTCTTTTTCACAGAGAGAGTTTAATATTTTATCTATTTTATTCAATGGGAACAATTCATTACCCGGCATTCCACCTGCAAAAGAAATCATATCTGGTGAAGTTGCAAGGCTCATTAGATCGCGTATTTCTGAAGAGCGCAGTTCAGCTACGCTGCTTGAAAATCTAGTCATATTTCTTATTTTATTATCTGTTCGTTTTTTCTTCTATAGAATTGTCATATTTTTTCTAGTTTACACTAATTCTCTCACCCATTAGCTGTTCATTCGCTATTTGATTTAAACTCACTTCGTTCAAACAGTAAATCAAATTTAACACTCATTTCACAGAATGGGTACCCGAAAGAATTAGTTGAGACTTCAAAAAAACATCACAATTCTAATTGACGCAGAAAAAACTTGCCAAAGCATTTAAATTAAGTCGTTCTATAGCTGATAAATATCACTCTGTGAAAGCAGCTTAAGGCGGTTTCTATCAAGCACTTCAGTTACGCGCTGAATATCAGCAGCCCTGATAACAGCAAGAGCAACATCATTATTCGAGAAAGCATACATGTAATCAACATTAATACCCTCATCAGTAAGAATCTCCAGAATATTATAAAGAGAACCCGGTTGATCTGGCATATTAATGCAAACTACATCGGTTAGTCCTATAGAAAATCCAGCTTTCTCGAGAACATCCTTTGCAAGTTCAGGTCTGCCAACAACCATTCGCACTATACCATAGTCTGCAGTCTCTGCTACACTCAAAGCTGTAATATTGATATCATTGACTGCCAGTATTCGGGTAAGTTCTGTTAGTCGCCCCGACCTATCTTCCAGAAAAACAGAGAGTTGTTTGATATGCATTATTTTTGATTTTATATATTATTTTCATGTATCTTATTCCAATCATTTCCTATAGTCAATAACCCTTTTAGCTTTACCTTCTGATCGTTCAATCGTATTTGGTTCCACTAACCTGATCTTAGCTCCTATACCAAGCATACTTTTTATATTATTATCAATACGCCTTCTTATACCTTCGAGTTCACGAATACTATCTGACCAATTTTTCTGATCAACCTCTACCAAAATCTCCATAGTGTCAAGGTTGTTTTCACGACGCACAATTATTTGATAATGCGGGGTTATTTCAGACATATCCATAAGTACAGATTCAATCTGTGAAGGAAATACATTCACACCCCTTATAATCAGCATGTCGTCAGTTCTTCCAAGACATTTTTCCATTCGGACAAGAGTACGTCCACAATCACATTTCTCTCTGTGCAACCTGGTTAAATCCCTTGTGCGATATCTTAACAAAGGCATTGCCATTTTACTCACAGTTGTGAATACAAGTTCACCAATCTCACCGTCAGGCAAAACTTCAAGAGTTTCAGGATCGATAATTTCTGGAATAAAATGATCCTCAAACACATGATTGCCACATTGACATTCACATTCCATTGATACTCCTGGTCCGATCACTTCACTCAAACCATAAATATCAAAAGCTTTCAAACTCAGTAGATTCTCAATCTGACATCTTAGCTCATTAGTCCATGGTTCAGCTCCAAAAACACCAATACGCAGCTTAATATCATCCGGAGAGATTCCATCATTTGCTATGCATTCACCCAGATGAGCAGCATAAGATGGAGTACAAGCGAGCACTGTAGCTTTGAAATCAGTCATAAACTGAAGCTGTTTCTTAGTATTACCAGTGGAAATTGGAATTACAGTTGCACCTATCTTCTCAGCTCCGTAATGAAGTCCCAGACCACCCGTAAAAGGACCGTAGCCATAAGCAATCTGAATAGTGTCACCACTGTGAATACCAGCCATGGTAAGACTTCTGGCAACCACCTCAGCCCATACCTCTATATCCGAATGAGTATAACCTACAACAGTTGGCTTTCCTGTTGTACCGCTGGAAGCATGGATTCTTACCACATCACTCTGAGGTACTGTAAACAAGCCAAATGGATAGTTATCTCTAA
The DNA here is from genome assembly GCF_028696275.1 of Lascolabacillus sp. NCBI lineage: Bacteria > Pseudomonadati > Bacteroidota > Bacteroidia > Bacteroidales > Porphyromonadaceae > Lascolabacillus > Lascolabacillus sp. The sequence continues at coordinate 5,219 of NZ_JAQVHI010000054.1, read as the reverse complement.
GATCATTTTTTGTAGTAAATGGCAGATCTTTTAGCTGCTCAATATCTTTTATATCATCAGGTTTAAGACCAATTTCGTCAAATTTCAGTCTGTAAAACGGCACATTATTATACATACGTTTTACCATGCAGTTAAACTTGCTACTTTGCAATTCCTGCATCTGTTCCCTTTCGGCACACTCTATTTCACGGTTCCAGATCATTTTAATTCTTACATTTTTCAATACCTAATCTGAAAGCTTTCAGATTCATTTCCACTATTTTATCACCTTTCCTTTTGAAGAAAATTTCAATTGCTTTTTCCAGTTCTTCAGTCTCAATTCCCAAATATGGAGATGCAGCACCAAGCATTGCAATATTGTATGTTTTGGAACCACCTGCTTCCTGAGCAATTATTTTTGCATCAACTAAAAGATGTTTTGCAGACATCCTGATATTGTTTAGCAAATCATCAATATCGGGATAGTTACCAATATTCTCATACGGTTCAGTTGTAGTTACAATTATACCTTCCGGAGATAAAAAAGGGAGGTATCTAAGAGATTCCATAGGCTCAATAGAAAGAATCAGATCAGCTTTTCCAAGAGGTATAAGATCAGAGTATATTTCTTTAGATGATATACGCAAATGAGATTCTACAGCACCACCACGCTGACTCATTCCATGTACTTCAGCCTGCTTAAGGTTTAGTCCCAGGTTCATTGCTGCCAGGTCAATAATAGAGGCAATAGTAAGTATCCCTTGGCCTCCCACACCAGCTATAATAATATTTTTTTGCATTTATAATTTTAAGTTACTCAATTTCAATTGCCTGTTTCCTGTTCTTTTTTAATGTCTGAACACACTCCCTCTGAGAAATAATTACAGAGACACCGTTATATTCAAACTCCTCCCGAAGAATAGCAATATTCTCCTCGAGATTTTTTTTCAGAGGTTTAATTACTCTTATATGATCCTCTTCAACACCTATACCTTTGCATATGTCGAAGAATTTGCCTGTACCGGCAGAATCCTGACCACCGGTCATTGCTGTAGTATCATTATCCGAAATAATTACTGTCACAGGAGATTTATCATTAACAGCATCGAGCAAGCCGGTCATCCCCGAGTGAGTAAAAGTGGAGTCGCCAATAACACATACTGCCGGTCGCATTCCCGCATCAGCAGCCCCTTTAGCCATTGTTATCGAGGCACCCATATCAACACATGTACTTATACTACTATAAGGGGGAAGCGCACCCAAAGTATAACAACCAATATCACCAAATATCTGTTTCTGTGAATAGTTTTCCATTACCATATTGATAGCTTCAAAAAGATCACGGTGACTACAACCCTGGCATAGCATAGGTGGTCTGCCTACAACAATATCAGGCACATTCTGAATACTAGAAGATTTTACCCCTAATGCTTTTGCAATAACATTTGGAGATAGTTCCCCTGTTCTTGGCAATATGCCATCCAGTCTCCCGCGAAACTTTTTATTTCCCAGATAACCTTTCAGAAGCTCTTCAAGTACAGGATAACCCTCTTCTACAATAAGTATTTCTGAGTATCTGTCACAAAACTCCCTGATAGTTTGTTTTGGCATAGGATATTGAGATATCTTTAGAACAGGAGTATTTAATCTGAATGCATCAATTACCTCCATTACATAATTGAACCCTATTCCAAAAGCTATAACAGCACTGGAGCCAATACCCTCAATAACTCTATTAAACCTGGATTTTTCAGAAAGTGAGATTAATGTCTCCTGTTTTTTAAGTAAACCCTGATAGTTTTTGCGGGCATTTGCAGGCAACAATATCCACTTGCCATCTATAGGAGAAGGATTAAGGTCGTTTTGTTCGCGAGGGTTCTGTCTGATAACAACCGATCGTGAATGCGACAAACGTGTTGGAATACGTAATAGTACAGGTAATTCCATTTTCTCCGACAAATCAAAACCATATCTGGTCATGTCGTAAGCTTCCTGCTGATTAGATGGTTCAAGTACAGGAATCATTGCAAACTTACCATAAACCCTGCTATCTTGTTCATTCTGAGATGAGTGCATTGATGGGTCATCGGCAACAACAATTACCAATCCTCCATTTACACCTGTAATAGATGAGTTCATAAAAGCATCAGCGGCAACGTTTAGTCCAACATGCTTCATACAGACCAAACTCCTTTTACCTGCATAGGACATGCCAAGAGCAGATTCATAAGCTGTTTTCTCGTTAGCCGACCATGATGAACGAACTCTGGTTTTTGTACTTTGTGGAGATTTTTGAATAAATTCCGTTATCTCAGTAGATGGAGTGCCCGGGTAAGCGTAAACACCTGATATACCTCCATCCAAAGCTGCCTGAGCAATCGCCTCAGCACCTAGAAGTAGTTGTTTCATTATTATTAATAAAAACCTGTGTTAATAATTCGTTTTATAAGTAAAACGAGGTTTATGATTACAAAATTACTAAAAATAAAGTATTAACGCTATAAATGATCAAAAAGATAGAAGATTAGATTATAAAGTTGCATTTCCAGACGAAACAAAGCATTCAATTTAAACACACAAAAAAAGCGAATCCTTTTGAGATTCGCTTATATAATAAGTAAAAAGTATGCTTACCCTTAAATTCTAATTTTTATCTTCCTTTGCAGGACGTGGTAATAAAACTTTACGTGAAAGTTTAAATTTACCTGATCTGGAGTCGATATCAATCAATTTAACATCTATCTTATCACCCTCTTTTATACCGGTATCCTCGATAGACTCAAATCTTTGCCAGTCAACTTCAGAAATATGCAACAATCCATCTTTGCCTGGGAGGAATTCACAGAATAAACCATAAGGCATTACTGATCTTACAGTTGCTTTGTAAACTTCACCTACTTCAGGAACAGCAACGATACCTTTAATTTTGTTCATTGCAGCATCGATTGATGCTTTATTAGTAGCAGATACTTCAACGCGACCTTTATTATTCACCTCTTCAATAGTGATAGTAGCTCCTGTCTCTTCCTGAATGCCCTGTATAATTTTTCCGCTTGGTCCAATTACAGCACCTATAAAGTCTTTAGGGATTTCTATCACCTCGATACGTGGAGCATGAGGTTTCATATCTGCACGTGGTTCAGAGATGGTCTCCATCATTTTACTCATGATATGCTCACGGCCAGCTTTTGCCTGTGCCAGAGCCTCTTCGAGTATCTCATAAGATAGACCATCTACTTTAATATCCATCTGAGTAGCAGTTATCCCGTCAAGAGTACCGCATACCTTGAAGTCCATATCACCAAGATGATCCTCATCTCCAAGAATATCAGAAAGAATAGCATACTTCTGACCTTTGTTTTCAGAGATAAGACCCATTGCTATACCACTTACTGGTTTCTTAATCTTAACTCCTGCATCCATAAGGGCAAGAGTACCTGCACAAACAGTAGCCATTGACGAAGAACCATTTGATTCAAGAATATCAGAAACCACACGTACAACATATGGGTAATCATCAGGTATCATTCTCTTAAGAGCTCTGTTTGCAAGATTACCGTGACCTATTTCACGACGGCCGGTGCCTCGTTGTGGACGAGCTTCGCCTGTTGAGAAAGGAGGGAAGTTGTAATGCAGCAGGAAGCGGTCGGTATCATGTACCAAAGCATCATCTACCATTTTTTCATCCAGTTTGGTGCCAAGCGTTACAGTTGTAAGTGATTGAGTTTCACCACGTGTAAACAGTGCAGCACCGTGAGGTCCCGGAATAAAGTCAACTTCACTCCAGATAGGACGAATCTCGGTAGTTTTACGACCATCAAGTCGTTTGCCCTCATCCAGAATACAGCGGCGCATTGCCTCTTTTTCCACATCGTGATAATAACGAGAAATAAGAGGAAGTTTCTCTTCTCTTTCCTCTTCAGGAATTGTTTCAATAAAATTATTCAGAATAGCCTCAAAAGCATCAATACGCTCATGTTTGTTTGGATTTTGAGAAGCTGCTACAGCATAAGCTTGCTGATAGCAAGTGTCCCAAACAAGTTTGCGTAACTCTTCGTCTTTATCTTCATGACTATATTCACGTTTTACAGTTTTTCCAACAGCTTCAGTCAGTTCGATCTGAACAAGACAATGTTTTTTTATCTCCTCATGAGCAAACTTGATAGCATCCAGTAACTCTGCTTCTGACACTTCATTCATTTCACCCTCAACCATCATAATATTATCCATGGTGGCACCAACCATGATGTCAAGATCGGCTTTTTGAAGCTCTTTGAAAGTAGGATTTATAACAAGCTTTCCATCAATACGAGCAACGCGTACTTCAGAGATTGGTCCATTGAAAGGTATATCAGAAACAGCCAGAGCAGCAGAAGCAGCCAAACCAGCCAGTGCATCAGGCATATCTTCACCATTTGAAGAGAAAAGTATGACGTTCACAAAAACATCAGCATGATAATCATCAGGAAAAAGAGGACGTAAAACGCGGTCGATAAGTCTGCTCGTTAATATTTCAGAGTCAGAAGGTCTTCCTTCACGTTTCAGAAAACCTCCGGGAAAACGTCCAGCAGAAGCAAATTTTTCTCTATATTCCACCTGAAGTGGCATAAAATCAGTTCCCGGTGTAGCATCTTTGGCAGCACAAACAGTTGCAAGCAGCATGGTATCACCCATACGCAGCGTAACGGATCCGTCAGCCTGTTTAGCTAACTTTCCCGTTTCCAGCGTTATCTCACGTCCGTCTGACAGTTGGATACGCTTAATTATTGGATTCGTCATAAATAAAATATGTTATTTTCTATACATAAAATTCTCACAAAGGTACACAAAGTTTTGGTTTTATGGGACATCGAAATTATAAAATTGACTGCTCAGATAAAAAAACACAGGAATGCCTGATAAGGACATTCCTGCTTTCCGGAACATAAATTTAAGTATGTACTGTTATTGTAACATGTTTAATTATATTTTCCGGGAAATCTTATTTTGCCACTTCAACACGACGAGCCTTGATAGTCAAAGCTTCGTTACCCGAAGTTTTAGGATCCTTACCTTCACCAGAAGTAGTCATTCTTGAAGCTGCAATACCCTGTTTTATGAGATAATTTTTGACAGCCTCGGCACGACGCAGAGATAAACCATCATTATAATCATTAGGACCATAATGGTCAGTATATCCTGTAATTACCACATTGGTGTCATCAAATTCCTTAAGTACAGAAACAATGGTATTAAGTTCC
>NZ_JAQVHI010000023.1:0-34760 GCF_028696275.1 Lascolabacillus sp. | reverse complement strand
CAGAATAGTGACAGATAATTGAGCCTTAGTCTTCATGCCATAAATATATATAAAAAACCGCTTTCGACAAACTCTACAAAAAGAGTAAGCCGAAAGCGGAACAAAAAATTTAGCTAATTATCACTCATCCATAAGGATGTGCATAATGTCAACAGCTGATTTTGTTACACGTGAACCTGGACCAAATATAGCCGCTACACCTGCCTTATACAGGAAATCATAATCCTGAGCAGGAATAACTCCACCTACAATCACAACTATATCGGGCCTGCCAAGTCTCTTGAGTTCATCAATAACAAGTGGAACCAGTGTTTTGTGACCTGCTGCAAGTGAAGAAACACCAAGAACATGTACGTCGTTTTCAACTGCTTGACGGGCTGCCTCTTCAGGTGTCTGGAATAATGGTCCCATATCTACGTCGAAACCACAATCAGCATAACCTGTTGCTACAACCTTAGCGCCACGATCATGTCCGTCCTGTCCCATTTTAGCCACCATAATTCTTGGTCTGCGTCCTTCCTGTGCGGCAAATTTATCTGTGAGTGCACGCGCTTCATCTAGCGTTGCATCTCCTTTTGATTCTGATGAATACACTCCTGAAATTGTTCTGATTACTGCATTATAACGTCCAACTACTTTTTCACAAGCATCTGATATTTCACCTAATGTAGCTCGAACTCTGGCTGCCTCAACAGAAAGTTCAAGAAGGTTACCTTCTTTGGTTTCAACACATTTTGTGATTGCATCAAGTGCTTTCTTAACAGCTTCGTTATCACGTTCTGCCTTTAATTTATTAAGTCTTTCAATCTGCTGTTTTCTTACTTCAGTATTATCAATATCAAGAATATCGATTGGATCTTCATGTTCAAGACGATATTTATTAACACCGATGATAGCCTGAACTCCTGAGTCGATTCTAGCCTGTGTGCGTGCAGCAGCCTCTTCAATACGCATCTTTGGAAGACCGGTCTCAATAGCCTTGGCCATCCCACCAAGTTTTTCTATCTCCTGGATAAGATTCCATGCTTTATCTACAAGTTCCTGAGTGAGAGATTCAACATAATATGAACCTGCCCATGGGTCTACCTGCTTAGTGATATAGGTTTCTTCCTGAAGATAAATCTGTGTATTTCTTGCAATACGTGCAGAGAAATCGGTCGGCAGTGCAATTGCCTCATCAAGTGCATTTGTGTGAAGTGACTGAGTGTGACCCAGTGCTGCAGCCATTGCTTCGATGGCGGTGCGACCAACATTATTAAACGGATCCTGCTCTGTTAGTGACCAGCCTGAAGTTTGCGAGTGAGTACGCAATGCCATTGATTTAGGATTTTCAGCACCTAAACTTTTCAGGATCTTTGCCCACAGCAAACGCGCAGCTCTCATTTTTGCAATCTCCATGAAGTGGTTCATTCCGATACCCCAAAAGAATGAGAGTCGCGGTGCAAACTTATCCACCGGTATACCTGCATTCATACCTGCACGCAGATATTCTATACCGTCAGCAAGTGTATATGCAAGCTCGATATCGGCTGTGGCACCAGCTTCCTGCATATGATATCCGGAAATGGAGATAGAGTTGAACTTAGGCATCTTCTGTGATGTAAATTCAAAAATATCTGCAATAATCTTCATCGAGAATTCAGGTGGATAGATATAGGTGTTACGAACCATAAACTCCTTGAGAATATCGTTTTGAATAGTACCTGCCATCTCATCAAGATTGGCACCCTGCTCCTGAGCTGCAACAATATAGAATGCAAGAATAGGAAGAACTGCACCATTCATTGTCATTGATACAGACATCTTGTTCAATGGTATTCCATCGAAAAGTATCTTCATATCTTCAACAGAAGAGATTGAAACACCTGCTTTACCAACATCACCTACTACCCTCTCGTTGTCGGCATCATAGCCACGATGGGTTGGAAGGTCGAATGCAACAGAAAGACCTTTTTGTCCTGATGCAAGATTACGGCGGTAGAATGCGTTTGACTCTTCTGCAGTGGAGAATCCTGCATACTGACGGATAGTCCAGGGTCGCATAACATACATCGTTGAATATGGTCCACGAAGAAAGGGAGGAATTCCGGCTGCATATTCAAGATGCTCCATTCCCTCAAGGTCTTCTTTGGTATATACCGGTTTTACAGGTATCTGTTCAGGTGTATGCCAATCGGCTTTTATCTCATTTTTTTCAGCCCATTCGTCAACATCTGACTTATAAAATCCGGCCGAGTTTATGTCAATTTCCTTAAAATTAGGTTTCATATTTTTTTAGACTACTGTTTTAATTTTATTTCTTCTATTAAAATGGAATTAAACTACTGGTTAAATAAATGGTGCTATAAAGTTTGCTGCTGAGTAAAAAACAACAAATAAAATAAGCAATTTAGCTGTCTGTCTGTCCAATTGCTGGATATGAGAATTATCATTGTGCTGAGCCATTTTCATCTTCTTTATATTTCTGTTTGCAAGCGGGAAGCTTAACAGAGTAAGAAAAGTAATTGGATGAAGTAGTTCAACTGATACCAGAATCGCTATCAGCAAGTAGGCTGCAAACAGTAGAGTCTGATAGGTAACTTGAGCGCCTTCCAGACCTAATCTCACTGCCTCTGTTTTTATATTTGCATCTTTGTCTTTTTTTATATCACGTGTGTTATTAGCATATACAACAGCAACTATAAGTAAGCCTACCGGTATACTAACTATTAGCATTCTCAAGATAATTTCACTCGTCATGACAAATGAAACTCCTAGTGGTATCAATAAACCATATGCTACATATACCAGCAATTCACCTATAAAATATTTGGAATCTTTTTTTCCATTTATAAGATTTACAAAAATCTGAAGGATGATAGCTACAAAAAGAGCGATTAATCCCAATAACCAGTTAAATTCTGCAACTGCTCCTATTTTATAGAGATAAAAAACATATGATATTGCTATAAGTGCTGAACTACCTGATGCGGTTAATGTCCAGGATTGTGTTGCAATAATCAAGTTCTTTAATTTACCTTTACTATCCATAGCTTTAAATTTCAGCAGTTTGCAGATCTGTTAGTTCCTATTTACAACAACCTATCATTAAACATCTTAAGTGTCTCGAGAACATTACTCTTAACATTAATAAAATGCTCTACTCCCTGAGCTTTAAGCTCATCCATACAAGCAGGTGCCCCTGCTACTACTAATAGTTCATTGCTATCTTTAAGCATTTCATATGTTTCAGGAGCATATTGTGGGTACTCATCATCACTTGAACAGAGCACGATTACATCTGCACCTTTTTCTTTTGCTGCTTTAACTCCCTCTTCAACTGTTTTGAATCCGAGGTTGTCTATAATCTCATAGCCTGCACTTGCAAAGAAGTTGCTTGAGAACTGTGAACGAGCCAGACGCATTGCCAGATTACCAATTGTAAGCATAAACACCTTTGGGCGTTTACCACTCTTCTCGGTAGCTAGTCTAAGCTCATTAAACTGATCAGCAAGCCTATTCTTGTTCAGACTTTTAAGTGGAGTTGATCCTTGTGTGTTACCACATCCGCAACCACTACCTGTTGCGCTTTCATCAATCTTATCACTCATAATTTCGTTAAAGTTAGGATACTGGTTGGTGCCAAGAAGTATCTCCCTGCGATTTGCAAGAGCATTGAAGCGCTCTTCAGCTGTCTTATTAATAGCATCCTGAACTAAACCAGATTTAAGTGAGTTATAGAAACCAGCCTCTTCTGTATCAATAAAAAGCTTCCAGGCCTGTTCTGCAAGCGATCTGGTTAGTGTTTCAATATAGTATGATCCTGAAGATGGATCAGTTACTTTATCAAAATGTGCTTCCTCTTTCAATAGTAGTTGTTGGTTTACAGCAATTCGTTCTGCAAATTCTGTTGGAGCTTCAAAAGCTTCATCGAATGGACGTACAGTAAGTGAATCAACTGAACCTAAAGTAGCAGACATAGCTTCGGTTTGTGAACGTAGCATGTTAACATATGGGTCATAAAGCGACTGGTTGAAGGCTGAAGTTATTGCATGAACATTCATCTTGGCTGCACAACGGCAAGTGCCATCATCTGCCTTGTTATCACAATCGTGAGGACATGGTGGTTTATATGCATTTACTACCTCAGCCCAAAGCCAGCGAGCAGCACGGAATTTGGCAATCTCCATGAAATAATTAGATCCTACACCAAACTTGAATTTAATCTTTTTAGCTGCTGTTGATGGTTCAATGCCATTTTCGATTAGTTTGGATAAAACCTGATTTCCATAAGATAAACTAAAACCAAGCTCCTGATAACTGTATGCTCCAGCATCATTCAACATATTACCAGTTACAATAATTGAACGGAAACGTGGTAGTGGGGAAGTAATTTTTACTATTTCCACTGCTTTTTCTACCCACTCTGGCTCATCTATTCCCTTTTTCAGTATTTTTCTGAACGGATCAAACTCAACAGAACCATAGCATTTCATAACATCAAGGTTTTGACCTTTAATGTAATCAACCACCAATTTTGCAAGATCGATAGTTTTAGAAATACAGGTACTGAAGTTTAATTCTACTTTATCGGGAGCAATTCCATTAAGCAATATTGCGAGGTTTTCAGATGATAACTGATGTTTTGGCAGTTTAAAGCCAAATGAATTAACACCTTTTTCTAGCAAAACAAGTGCTTTTTTGTTTGCATCTGCAAAATCAACAACCTTTATCTCCTGACGGACATACCAGTTATTGTCTTTCTTTGTACCTCTAACATAGGGGAATTGACCAGGCAGATTTTCAAGTGCCTTAAATCCATCTATATCATCGGCACGATAGAATGGTTTCACATTAAAACCCTCTTTAGTTCTCCATACCAGTTTCTTTTGGAAATCGGCACCTTTTAGGTCATTGGTGACAACTTCTATCCACTCATCAGTGGAAACAGGAGGAAAATCTGTAAAAAGCTTCTCTCTCTGATTACTCATATTTACTTTATTTATTATTTTGAAGTTTTTAGTACTTTAATTCAAAGATTATGTTACTGACCAATTATTAGCTAATCAGCCATGAGATTTGTTTCAATTACATATTGATTATAACACGGTTAGAATGTTTTTTTAAGAGCATCAAAAATACAACATTTTGCTCTCATTTAAAACTATTTAGATTAAAAAATATCATTCTACTGACTTGAGATCAACAAGTAGTTCTGTAATTTTCTTTACTACAACTTCTACATATCTCCTGCCCTTTTCGGCTGTCGATTTCTTCGGATTGCCAATTCCTGTATCTTCAGAGACTTCATCCCAGTTGCGTGGCGTCCATCCGATTTTTTTATTTAATGCTGATACATTTACAGGTTTTACATATCCATCACCTGCATTGTCCATATTTACCAGTTCCGGATGATAATGCAGCATTACAGACGTCTCCTGTTCTCCAGCATGTTCATCAGGCTTTTCTTCGAAATAGTCTTGAGTTGGCTCTAAAGTCCACCAGTCAACTATCACAATACGGAAATCTGGAAAAGCCATATTGAGATCTCTTACATATGGTTTAAAGGTGTTACCACCGTGACCGTTGATTATGACTAGCTTATTCAATCCTTGTGCTTGAAGGGATGTTACGATATCAGTTAATATGTACTTCTGCGTTTCTGTTCTGGTATGCACACAGAATGGTTTATTCCACTGTCCAATATTTTGAGAGCCAAAATAAACAGGAGACATAACCATGCAGGTAACTCCTTTCTCGTAAGCTGCTTCAGCAGCATCACCGGCAATCTCGTAAGTAAGTATGCAATCTGTAAGATAAGGAAGATGATAGTTGTGAGGTTCTACTGCCCCCCAAGGTAAAATTGCAATATCATATTCGTGCTTGATTACTTCACCCCAATTGGTTAGTGGGATATTTAGAAAACTTTTTCTTGACATACTGATAATTTTTATGTATTACATTGATATCAAACCATTTCGCAAACAATAGAAAGTGAGACCTGAAACAGTTTTAATACCAGTCTTGTTTATTATATTTTTTCGATGAGTTAGTACTGTGTTGAGACTTATATTCAGAATATCTGCTATCTCCTTGTTCAGATTTCCCTGAACTATCAGCCTGAGAATCTCCGTTTCACGGTTTGTTAGATTATGACCCTCTTCATCACTCCTTACAATGTGCTCATTTACAATTGAGTGCTGCAGCTGTTTTATTCCTGATACATCAAGTTGATTTAGTTTTGGTTGAAGTACTTTCTCACGTAACCTGTTATGAGCCTCAAGGTCTTTCTCGAATGAATGTATGGAAAAGATAACTGCATAACAAAGGTTTTGGTTATATTCAGTTGAAAGATGCTTAATTAATATATTTTTTAAATCATGAAGCAGCTCATCCGGGAATTCTTCATCATAATTTGCTATCCTCTTCAGGTAGTTGGTCATCCTCTCCTTAAACTTCAGGAAAAGCATTCTCAGCATTCCCAACTCTTCATTCCCTGATACGCTATATCCGTTTGTATGATGGTGTTCTGAGTCATTATGCGAACTACTTAACGCTATAAAAGCATTTAAGTGTTTCTCGATATTTGGCATCAGCTCGTGAATATAATTCTCCACAGTGTGCTGAAAATAATCAGCAATTGACTCAGTGTCAATAAAATCTAATAAATCAGGCGCATAATCCTCGTTTAGATAAACATTTAGAACAGTTATAATAAGTCCGGGATCAAGATTATTCTCTTCACACAGATCTTCCAGAGTTTTATCTCCAACACCAAGTCTGATTCCAAAACGATTAAGTACAGGTATCAACTCATTGTGTTCACTCAACACATCAGCAATTACAGTATGTAGGTCTAGTAATTTCACTTTTTCCTTTTTCGTTCTCGGTTAAAATGTCGTATTGCTTCAATTGGATGGGCAAAAAGCATACGTGGACCTGAAAATCTCATAACTTCTTTTATCCTCTGACGCATATCTCTTTTGTAGCAATGAATTGTGCAAGTACCACATGTTGGCTTATCATCCCCAAAAGGGCAACGTTCAAGCCGCTGTAGTGCATAATTGTTTAGAGATTCGCATTCAATACACAGTTCGTTTTTCTGATTGTGTTTTGAACGACAATATATAGAGATCATCTTGCTGACAACCTTTTTTTCGCCTTCATTCATTTCTTATCCTCGTATTGAGTTCAAATTTAGCTAATTTCTTTTTTTCAGCAAAATAAGAGCCCTCATTCACTCTTTATTAACAGATAATTACCATCTGGTAACTCTTCGATTTGATAACCTTCGTTTAGTTCTATTTCCCAACCATTACCGGTTAACAAACTACTGGTAATCTCCAATGGTTCTGATACGATCACCCAGCGCCAGTCGGATCTTAGCAAAGCCCCGCCCTCTTCAACTGTTAATATTCCCCAGTTGTCTTTAATGACAATTGTAGGATAAACTGTTCCTTCATCCTCATCAAGAGGAATAAGATTTTTGGGATCGAATGACATTTTCATATCTTCCAATCGGATTTCTAAATGAGGTTGCTCAAAGAATTTTTCACGGTATTCATCAAGAATAGAAATATTGGATTTCGCTCTTTTTGTTTCCTGATCTACAATTCTTCGCCAATTATAATCCTCCGCAACCTGTTTAACATATGTATGAAAGATTATTGGTGCATCCATTCCGAATACTTCAGAAAAGAAATCGGTAAGGTTTGTTTCATTATCTACCTTCTTATTCCAGAAGTAATCCTTTTGCTGAAGAAAAAATCCATAAACAGGGGTTGTTTCGTATGCAAATGACCTTACAAAGGATGGTGTCTCCTCAAAAGTGTTGATTCGGTGAATAAGATACTCTCGCCACTCCCATTTATCTCGCCCACTCATAACTTGTCCGGTATAGGTTGCCAGCCCTTCTAGAATCTCAAGACTGTTTTCTGACACCTGTGACCCCCTATATATCATCTGCCTGTATTTTCTGAATATTAAGGCATTACGAATATGCTCTTCTGATTTGCTCAGTCTGTTTGATTTCAATGCGGCTTCCAGTGCAGCCAATTCAAGTCGCAAATAAATTCTACCATCTCTCAGATCAAGATGGTTGTTTTCTTCTCTCAGGGGACTGAATCCAAGTGCTTGTTGTGCACAGTGAAAGAGTTCGTGAGTTACTAAATCTATCCTGTCATATAGTTTTTCCGGTAAAGGTAGTGAGAGCATTGCCCAATGAGTGCCATTCCATGTTATGTCTGTATTTGAGACCGGCAAATCACGAGGTATTTTACCAATAAAAATTCCACTGTTTGGTGTCAGTTCATTATTTGCATCCTGCACATTAGCAAAAGCTTCTCTGCTATTTGGATCAACAAGAAGTATTGGTCCATAAATATTTTTATCCCATAAAGCTGAGTGACTTTCCGTTGCCACTCTGGTTTGAGTAAAAAAGTTACTTATTTCATCTATAGAATATTTTGAGGACTGAGCTATTACAAGTTCAGAAAATAAAAGTATCAGCAATATGAAAGCTTGTCTCCTCATATTTTTAGTAGTCAATAAACTACACGCTGTTGCCCATCACCTTGGCAGATAAACGGGTAACCCACTTCCTCGGAATAAATCTTATACCAAAGGGTGCAAGCTTGTTTTGAGTACCATGAATGACTGTGGATTTACCTTTCATCATGGCTTTATAGCCCAACTCAGCAACATCCTTAGAGCTTGCTATCCTTATATTCTTCACTAACTGTGAGGCATTCATTCCTGATACTTCACCGAAGTTAGTGCTAGTGGGACCGGGACAAAGTGTTGTAACGGTTATGTTATCTTTTCTCAGTTCATAACCGATTGCTTCGGATAGACTAAGAACATATGATTTTGTAGCAAAATAAACTGCCATCATTGGACCGGGCTGAAATGCTGCTGTAGAAGATACATTCAGTATTCTACCAGGTTTTCTGCCTTTAATCTCTTTTATAAAAAGATGGCATAAGTGAGTGAGTGTAGTTACATTTAGTGTAATCATCTTTTCATAAGTATCCCATTCACAGTCAGTAAAAGCCCCATAGTCGCCAAAACCTGCATTATTTACAAGATAATCTACTTCTACATTAATGGCTTTCAACTCATCAAATACAGACTGAGCCGATTCAGGTTTACTTAAATCCTTTATTAAGATATGTACGGTGACATTGTATTCCTCTTCGAGCTGCTGTTTTAGATTATCCAACTCTTTACCGCTTCTTGCTATTAAAACAAGGTTATGGCCATCTTTTGCAAACAAAATGGCTAACTCATTGCCAATACCCTTTGAAGCTCCGGTAATTATTGCTGTTTTTATCATTCTTAAATTTATACTCAAGAAATTATAGTTGTATCCAATTTACTTTTATAAAATAGCATCACCTGATAAATTAATTACTCAATATATTAACAAATAAATAACTGAATCAGACACACTATTTAAAACAAAATTAAACTATTTTTTCTCTGTCATGTCATATATATAGAGAATTTTTACTTGATGGTAGAAATAAGTAAAAGTAAAGATTTCAAGGAATTGCAGGTAAATCTACTGCAATGTTTATTAAATTGGGTTCTAATTGATAGGGTGCATTCAAATTGTGAAATTAGGGTGCACCCGTTATCTATATTGATAATAAGTAATTACTTAACGGTTTACTTGCGACTAAATTATAATATGGTATTTTCAAAATTATAGTACTAACCTCTTTTTCTGGACTTATCTATTCTAAGGAAAATAAACAGAAGTATTGTAAATCCCCATAAAGAGGAGCCTCCATAGCTGAAAAATGGCAATGGGATCCCGATAACTGGCATGATGCCAATAACCATACCAATATTTATCAGCAAATGAAAGAAAAATATACTTACAACACTGTAACCATATACTCTGCCAAATGTGGTAGTCTGTCTTTCTGCAAGTTTCAGCAACCTAAGCACAAAGACTGTAAATAAAATCATAACTATTGTGGAACCGATAAATCCATGCTCCTCACCAATGGTGCAGAAAATAAAGTCGGTATCCTGTTCAGGAACATATTTAAGTTTTGTCTGTGTACCATTTAGATACCCCTTGCCTGTAAGACCTCCTGAGCCGATTGCTATTTTTGACTGCCCAACATGATAACCTGCACCACTTAAATCCTGCTCCATACCTAATGTCACCTTTATACGCATCTGCTGATGAGGCTGCAGTACATCATTGAAGACATATTCTGTTGATTCAAGGAATCCGAAGGAGACAATTAGAAAAAGGAATATATAGAAGTAAGTTTTAACTCTATATCTTAAAAACAGGTAGAGCAGATGTAAGGCTGTAACACCAAGTGATATGAGTGAAAACATTCCCCAGTCAATAGTCTCCGAGAAAAAGTATAAAATAAGTGCTATTAAAAATGGAACAGAAGAAATCAATATAATTATAAAAAATGTTCTTTTGCGCTTAAGATAGCTCCATACCATTCCAGCTGAAAATATTATGATAAGTACAACTGTCATTATTTCTCCTTTTGACAACATACCTATTTGCTCATCTGAGAATCTGATTCCCAGAATGAAATAGATAATTGCAGCAATACCCATAAAAAGAACCCCACCAGGGAGGCCTTCTCTGTAAAGTACGAGGATAAGACTAAGGTAAACTAATGCTGTACCAGTCTCACTTTGAAAAATTACGAGAAGTGTTGGTAAAATTATAATACTACTGACAAGCATTAGGTTTTTCTTATCCATCAGCTTAAAGTCATAAGTATTTAAAACCTTAGCCAATGCCAGTGAAATTATAAACTTCATGAATTCAGCCGGCTGAAGTCGGACAGGCCCAATTATCAGCCACGACCGGGAACCGTTTATCTCTTGAGCTACGATAAGGGTTACAACTAATAGAAATATCCCGATAAGGTAAAACAGGAAGGAGTATGTTTCATAAAAGCTCACCTCTATTTTTATCAATGAAAAAGCGATTAGCAAAGAGGTTCCTATCCAAATAAGTTGCGAACCTGCTCTGGTAGACAGATCAAACATCCCTGTAGCATTCTCCAGATCATAGCTGGCAGCATAAATATTAAACCATCCTATGACAACAAACAAAAGGTAAAGGAAAAGTGTGATTCTATCCACTTTACCCTTTTCTTCAATTTCTATGCCTGTGTGCTTGATCATTCAGAAGCTTGTTATTTTGATGGAATATTTCTTGTATAGACGTATGGAAGAATTTCACGATTCATTATAGTTTGTTCCAACCATTTGTCACTCTCAGGTACTTCACCATTGAAGAATTTCTGAAGCATTAAACGTGCAATGGGCACTGCATTTGTTGCTCCGAAACGACCATTCTCCACTACCACTGCAATTGCTACTTTAGGATTATCTTTAGGTGCGAAACCCATAAAAAGTGAGTGGTCATCTCCATGTGGATTTTCTGCTGTACCTGTTTTACCGCACACTTCAACCAGAGGTTCAAGATTAATACCTCGGCAAGTTCCAAATTTAACAGCATCTGCCATACCGGCAACCGTTAATTCAAAGTGTTCAGGGTTAATTCCTGTATATTTTCTTGTAGTATATTCACTATCTAAACTTGCACCTTTTATCTCTCTGACAACATGTGGTGTATAGAAATATCCGCGATTAGCTATTGTTGCCCCTAAATTAGCTATCTGGAGAGGAGTAGCCAAAACCTCACCTTGCCCTATTGCAATTGAAATAACATTATGGGCATTCCATCTTTCAGTTTTGAATATGTTTGAATAGAATTTACTGTTCGGAATGAAGCCTCTTTTCTCTGATGGTAGATCTACACCTAATTGATATCCAAATCCCATATTAACCATGTGGTCGCGCCACCTGTTAAATGCTTCACCCACACTTGAATATTTTGTTCTATTGCTTAACATGTGGTTAAGTCCATAACAAAAGAAAGAGTTGCAGGAGGTAGATAGTGCATATTGTAGCGATAAAGGTGATGCGTGACCATGACATCTTGGGCGGCCTCCTAAAGGAGGATACCCTCCAAAACAGGAATACATTGTTTCAGGTGTAATAATTCCTTCTTGAAGATAAACAAGTCCACTTGCAGCTTTAAATGTTGACCCGGGAGGATATGTTCCTGCAACAGATCTGTTTATCAGAGGCTTGTATGGATTATTAACAAGTGACTGATAATTAGAACTGAACTCTTTACCCGTAAGCAATGATGGATCGTAAGTAGGAGCTGATATCATTGCCAGTATCTCACCAGTCTCAGGTTCAATCATAACAATACTTCCTACTTTATTCTGCATCAGTAACTCACCATATGCCTGAAGTTCTATATCAATGCCAAGAGTTAAATCCTTACCTGAAACAGGAGCTTTATCATCCTTTCCATCATTATATCTGCCTTGAACTCTGCCATGTGCATCCCGAAGTAAAATCTCAACACCTTTTTCTCCACGTAGATCAATCTCATGAGACAACTCAATACCTGATTTTCCCACATAATCCTTTCGTACATAGTAAGGATCAGAGGCTATTTTATTTTGGTCAACTTCTGCCACATAACCAAGAATAAGCCCCATATTAGGGTGATTATACTGTCTTTCAGTTCTGCTCTGAATATATATGCCGGGAAACTTATATAGTTTTTCCTGTAAAAGTCCATATTCTTCTATATCAAGCTGTGACATAAAAAGTTGCGGTGTGTATGACGAGTAACCGGGGTTTTTTCTGCTATCCCTCATTTCCGCATCAAGTTCACGAAACCTCTCAATATCAATATTTAGTGTATTGCAAAAATCAAGTGTATCGAAACGGGTCATCTCCCTTACAACCATCATTACATCATAAGTTGGTCTGTTATATACCAGAAGTTCACCTTTTCGGTCATAGATAGCACCTCTGGCAGGATATAATGTTCTCCTAAGGAATGCATTGCTATCTGCATAATCTCTATATTGAGGACTAAGCAACTGCAGGTTAAATAATTGTACTACATATATAATTCCAATTACTACAACTAATGCAGCAATTACATATCGACGGTTTGCTAAATTTTTCGGGTTAATCTTATTGTTCACCGGCCTTTTTCCTATATATTAAACTATCTAATGCAAGTATAAGTATAATTGAAATTATAGAAGAGGAAATTATCCTTGAAATTGTATTCAATAGATTAAACAGCGTAAATGACTCTATAAAGAAGAGTAGTGTCAAATGTGTCAATACCATAAATATAGTAAATCTCACAAATGAACCGGTTGCTGTATTTATACCGGGGATAAACTCATCATATATCTCCTTCTCATAAAAAAGATAGATAACTGGTCTCCTAATTGTGGCTATAATCGTTGTAGCTGCCGCGTTTACACCGGGAGTATTCAAAAATATATCTATAATAAGTCCCAATAAAAAACCGGATATTATAACATAAAACTGGTTCCGGCCAATTGATAGCTTCAACAAAAAATATATATACAAAACAGGAGTAGCAATGCCGAATACATTTATCCTGTTCAGAAGCAATACCTGAAGTATAATAAGCAGCAAAAACAACAGTACTTCCTTAAAATATACAGTTTTCATTGATCCAATATATTTTCAAGTGATTTCTGCTCTTCATAAAACCGATCATTGATAACCAATACATCCTGCAATGAATTAAAGTCAGTAGCTAACTTAACATTGAATGTATTGAAATTGTCATCATTTGTCTTACCAATATCACTAACGAATCCTATTATTGTCTGTTTAGGAAAAATTCGTGAGAAACTGGTCATTACAGTGTCACCTTCCTGATAAATCTCATGCTTTGGCAATTCCCCCAATTGAGCGTAGTTAATACTTTCTCCATTCCATGAAATTGAGCCGTAATTTTCGGAGTGTTTCAACTTGGCACTCAGACGAAACATAGGGTTAATTATTGGAATAACAACAGAAAAGTTTGTAGATACATTAGCTACCACCCCCACTACACCGCGTTGAGATATTACCCCCATATCAGGTTTCAGTCCGCTTTTAGAACCCTTATTTATAGTTATAAAATTATTAGGTCCTGAAAAGCTTAAATTAACCACTTCAGCAGGAATAAAAGCGAACTGAGTCTGCATGGCCGAATCACGTACAAATGCATCCACTTCAGATGAATCTGCAACAGAGAGTCCATCAATATATGATCTCAGAGAGAATAGTTCATCTTCTAATAAAGCATTTTGCTCCAATAACATCTGGTTATTCTTTCTAAGATGAATAAAGGATGTTACATTATTAGATACAGTGTAAAACCAACCTGTTACGCTGTTTGCAGAAGTAAGATAAACACTTCTCTGATATGGATTATGCGCAAATACAAGATAGAAACTGAATACTATAAGCAGAAATGCTAGCAGCCAGTGGCTATTTCTTATAATGAAGTTGAACAGATTACGCATTCAAACCCTATGTCTTTATTTCAATAAATGTGTATTAACGCATTAAAAAGTTGAATTTGTTTATATTCCTCAATGCAATAGCAGTACCTTTTGCAACAATATGCAGTGGATCGTCAACTACATGGAATGGAATACCAATCTTCTCAGTTAAGCGTTTATCCAGCCCTCTTAACAATGCTCCTCCACCTGTAAGATAGATACCATTTCTTACAATATCAGCATAAAGTTCAGGTGGTGTTTGTTCAAGTGCACTTAGTACAGCTGAATCAACCTTTGTCACAGATTTCTCGATACAATGCGCAATCTCCTGATATGAAACAGGTACATCCATTGGTAAAGAGGTCATTCTGTTGGGACCATGTACTACATAATCTTCTGGTGGATTTTCGAGTTCAGTTAAGACTGAACCAACATTAATTTTAATTTGCTCAGCAGTTCGATCTCCAATTTTTATATTGTGCTGACGACCCATGTAGTCCTGGATATCTTCAGTAAAGTCATCTCCTGCAATCTTGATTGATTTATTAGATACAATACCACCAAGAGAAATAACAGCTATTTCAGTTGTTCCTCCACCTATATCAACAATCATGTTTCCTTCAGGGGCTTCAACATCGAGTCCGATTCCAAGTGCAGCTGCCATAGGCTCAAAAATCATGAATACATCCCTTCCTCCCGCATGTTCTGCCGAGTCTCTAACTGCACGAATTTCTACCTCTGTACTTCCTGAGGGAATACAAATCACTACACGTAGTGATGGGGAGAACCATCCTCTTTTATTTTTGTTCGCCATTTTAATCATTTCACGGATCATCTGTTCCGCAGCATTAAAATCAGCTATAACACCATCTCTCAAGGGTCTTACAGTGCGAATATTTTCATGAGTCTTTCCATGCATCTGCCTGGCTTTTTCACCCAAAGCTATCATTTTCTCGGTCTTTCGATCCAAAGCTACTATCGAAGGTTCGTCAAGCAATATTTTGCCTGCACTGTTCACTATTATAGAATTGGCTGTCCCGAGGTCCATTGCCAGCTCTTGTGTAAATGAGAATAAGCCCATAATTATCTTTTTTTTAACGATCAAACGCTATCACAGCAGGATTAGCAATCGCTTTAATTTAAAAACATTCAAAAATATATTTCTGTCGGCATTTTACAACTTAATGTTTGAAGTGCCTTGTACCAGTTGTTACCATTGAAAGGCCATTTTTATTACAGTAATCTACTGATTCTGAATCACGAATAGATCCTCCCGGTTGAATAACAGATGTAATACCGGCTTTGTGAGCTATTTCCACGCAATCAGGAAAAGGGAAGAATGCGTCACTTGCCATAACAGCACCATTAAGGTCGAAGTTAAATGTTTCTGCTTTCTCGATAGCCTGTTTCAATGCATCAACTCTGGAAGTTTGTCCTGTACCACTTGCAATAAGCTGCCTGTTTTTAGCCAGAACAATAGCATTTGATTTTGTATGTTTAACCAATAGGTTGGCAAATAATAAATCTTTTATTTCATCTTCAGTAGGCGCTTTCTCGGTAACCACCTGAATATCATCTATTGTCTGTACGCTTATATTCTTATCCTGTACAAGTGCTCCATTCAAAACCGATCTGTATTGCAATTTTTGTGAAGCCTTCTCTGCCGATTTGAGTATCAAAATTATACGATTTTTCTTTTGAATCAAAATTTCAAGTGCATCTTTGTCGTAAGCAGGTGCAATTATAACTTCAAAGAAAATGGAATTGATAGCCTCTGCAGCTTCCTTGTCAACTGTTCTATTAGTCACAACTATACCACCAAATGCAGAAACAGGATCAGCAGCCAAAGCAGCATCCCATGATTCTTTCACTGTTGGTCGGCAAGCCATTCCACAAGCATTATTATGCTTAAGAATAGCTAGTGCAGTCTCATCAAAATCTGAAATAAGAGTAACTGCAGCATCAATATCGAGAAGGTTATTATATGAGATCTCTTTACCATGCAACTGTTCAAAAATCTCATCAAAATCTCCATAAAAGGTACCTTTCTGATGTGGATTTTCACCATATCTTAATTGTTTGGTCTCATTTAAAGATATACGCAAAGCAGATCGATCTTCATTGTCGAAATATCTGAAAATTGCTGAGTCATAACCCGACGAAACCTTAAAAGCTTCTGTTGCAAACTGACGGCGATCATCTATATCTGAAGTGCCTTGTTTTTCTTTTAACAGATTCAATAAGGGGCTATACTGATCTTTTGAAGCTACAATTATTACATCCTTATAGTTCTTTGCTGCGCCACGGATTAGTGAAATACCACCTATATCTATCTTTTCTATTATCTCCGCTTCACTGCCACCGGCTGCTACAGTCTCTTCAAAAGGATAAAGATCTACTATTACAAGATCAATAGATGGAATGTCGTAAGCTTTAACCTGTTTTCTATCAGACTCAACTTCACGTCTATATAATATGCCACCAAAGATTTTGGGATGAAGAGTTTTTACTCTGCCCCCAAGAATGGAAGGATAACCGCTTACTTCTTCCACTGTTTCACATTCATATCCTAAAGAGGTTATAAATTCATGGGTTCCACCAGTTGAAATAAACTTTACCTGTAATTTATTTAATTCCTGAAGAATTTCTTCCAACCCATCTTTATGATATACTGAAATGAGCGCTGTTTGAATCTTTCGTGACATTTTGCTACTTTATTAATACTATTAATTTAAAAGTGTACAAAGGTATAAAATCTATTGCTCATTTACCCGAAATAAGGCATTAGTTTTGACAAATTAATAGAAAAAAAACAAAACAAAGGGTGTCGTTAAAAACAACACCCCTTTACTTTATAAGTATAGATTATCTATTTATCTGACCTCCCAGCCAAGTGCACTAGCTCCCAATACTGCAGCATCGCTTTCCTTAAGCTCAGAGAATAACAGTTTTACCTTATTCTGGAATATTGGTAACAGATTCTCCTCCATACTTTTACGTATTGGATCCATAATCAAATCACCTGCTTTAGATAAACCTCCAAAAAGGATTATTGCTTCAGGACTTGAGAAAGCAACGAAATCAGCAAATGATTCACCTAATATTTTTCCTGTATATTCAAATATCTCTTTAGCAATCTCATCACCTTCCATTGCTGCATCAAATACATCTTTAGAAGTGATTTCTTCTGCTGGGATATCTCTTAGAATAGTTTTAGCATCAGGTCTTTTTTCCAGTATTTCACGTGCTGTACGTGCCAATCCGGTTGCTGATGCATATGCTTCAAGACATCCATGTCTACCGCAACCACAAACTCTTCCATTCTCTCTGCGAACAATTGTATGACCTAATTCACCTGCAAAACCATCGTTGCCGTAAACCATCTGCCCGTTTACTACTATACCACTGCCAACGCCTGTTCCCAGTGTTATAACAATAAAGTCTTTCATACCGCGTGCAGCTCCATAGGTCATTTCACCAATAGCAGCAGCATTAGCATCATTTGTAAGAGCAACAGGTATACCTGTACGATCTTCCAGCATTTGAGCAAAAGGTATAACGCCTTTCCAAGGCAGGTTAGGAGCAAACTCGATACTTCCAGTGAAGTAGTTGCCATTAGGAGTACCGGCACCAATACCTTTGATTTGATCTTTTGTAGTGATTTTGCTTATTAATTCATCAATAAGCTTAGTTAATTCATCAAGGTAGTTCTCAACCTCTGTATGTTTAGCAGTTTTAATACTACCGTTGATTAAGATCTGTCCTCTCTTGTCAACTATTCCTACAACTGTATTTGTACCGCCAACATCTACCCCTATTGCATAAGGTTTATCCATGATTTGTATTTTAAAAAGTTATTCAATGATGATTGTTTACTATATCAGCGCAAATATAACTATTTTCTCTAAAATAGCTTTAACAGCATCCTATAAATTTCATTTTATACTAAATTTAAATTAAAAAGGATAGATATATATATCGTTTGCAAATTGTATATATTATGAAATAAATGTTTTATATTTGCACCTAACAATTTACATTTATCGCATATCGAGTTATTTTTGTAACACATTTCTTTAAACCTGAGAAATTAAAATCAATTTGATAACTTTATTTATCAATATGATAAATTAACACAATTTATCTGATACGATTTTTACAAATATGACAATTACAATTATATAAACACAATAAGAAGAAACAGACAAACAATTAAAATGGAAGAGATTAAATTTTATAAAGGAGAGAACATACCTTTGGAACTTCATAAAGTTAGGGTAGTTCAAAAGTTAAACCTTGTACCAATTGAAAGAAGATTGAAAGCCCTGGAAGAAGGAGGATACAATACATTCAGGTTAACCACCAACGATGTTTTCCTGGATATGCTCACAGACAGTGGAACAAATGCAATGAGCGATAATCAGCTGGCTGCGATGATGCAGGCAGATGATGCATATGCGGGATCTCAGAGCTTTATCAGGCTTCAGAAAGCTGTTGAAGATGTGCTTGGCAAAAAATATTTTTTACCGGTCCACCAAGGTCGTGCTGCAGAAAACATCCTTTCAAATGCATATATCCGCAAAGGGAGTCTAATTCCTATGAACTATCACTTTACAACTACAATGGCACATATAACTCAATATGGAGGAAAAATTGCCGAGTTGTTGTATGATGAAGGATATGTAATCGATTCAGATCACCCCTTTAAAGGGAATATGAATATTGAAAAGCTGGAGGATACCATAAAAACTCATGGAGCAAAAAATATTCCTTTCATCCGTATGGAAGCTTCTACCAACCTTATTGGTGGTCAGCCATTTTCAATTAAAAACCTAAGAGACGTCAGAGCTATTGCTGATAAATATAATATTAGAGTTGTTCTCGATGCCAGTTTACTTGGTGAAAACGCTTATCTTGTTCATCTGCGTGAGGATGAATTCAAAGAAAGCTCTTTAGGTGATATAATTAAAACGATGACAGACTTAGCCGATATCGTTTACTTTTCTGCACGAAAGCTAAGTTCCTCAAGAGGTGGTGGTATTTGTACAAACGACCGTGATATTTATCAGGAACTTGAAGCACTGATTCCTCTCTTCGAAGGATTCCTGACCTATG
This sequence comes from Lascolabacillus sp., assembly GCF_028696275.1. NCBI lineage: Bacteria > Pseudomonadati > Bacteroidota > Bacteroidia > Bacteroidales > Porphyromonadaceae > Lascolabacillus > Lascolabacillus sp. The sequence goes on along the minus strand of NZ_JAQVHI010000023.1, from coordinate 15,267 downwards.
GTGGTATTTCTGTAAGAGAGATAGAATCAATGGCAGTTGGGTTATATGAAACATTGGACGAAACCATGATTCGCCAAAGTCCTGATTTCATTGCATATCTTGTTAACTCACTTGATGCCTATGGTATTTCAACTGTAAAACCAGCAGGCGTTTTAGGTGCACACGTAAATGCAATGGAAATTTGTGACCATATACCACAGAAAGAATATCCGGCAGGAGCACTAGCTGCAGCACTCTATCTGATATCCGGGGTAAGAGGTATGGAACGAGGCACATTATCAAATCAGAGAGATGAGTATGGAAATGAAACACTGGCTGACATGGAGCTTGTAAGACTTGCTGTTCCGAGACGAGTATTTACACTTTCACAGATTAAGTATGTTGCTGATCGTATGGCATGGCTTTATGATAACCGAAAACTAATTGGAGGATTACGCTTTGTATATGAGCCTCCTGTACTTAGATTCTTTATGGGTGGATTGGAACCTGTTAGTGACTGGCCACAAAAACTCATAGCTAAATTCAAAGAGGATTTTGGAGAAAGTCTATAAATAAGAAACATTTATAATTGTATTTTGAAAGGAAGAGCTATAGACTCTTCCTTTTTCATTATATAACCAGAGATAGGTAATAAACCGTTTTTTAATTTAATATTCCAATCATTTAAAAACAAAAATTGTATCTTTAAAAAATTATTCAGCATTAAAAAAGAATGATTATGAAAAAGAAATCGCTCTTACTGGTCTTTATCCTTTTTGCAGGATTGATGAATCTAAGTGCACAACAGATTATCGCACATCGTGGTTATTGGAAAACAAATGGGTCTGCACAAAACTCTATAGAAGCACTTATGCAGGCTGATGCTATAAAAGCATATGGTTCTGAAGTAGATATCTGGCTTTCATCTGATGGTATTCCTGTTGTTAATCACGATGCTGAAATTACTTTAGATGGCAAAAAACTGATTGTACAGGAGACTCCATTTGAAATACTTTCACAGGTAAAACTGGCAAATGAAGAACCATTACCCACAGTTGAAGATTATCTCGACGCATTCGTAAATTGCAAGAACACAAAACTGATAATTGAGTTTAAAACTCATAACTCAAAGGAGAGAGAGGATGAACTGGTAGAAAAAGTAATCAAAATGGTTAATGACCGTGGCATACAAGATAAAGTTGAGTATATCTCATTTGGAATAAATATAGTGCAGCAAGTAAAAAAACTAGCACCTGAAGCAGATGTTTATTATCTAAATGGAGATTTAACACCTCAGATACTTTCTAAAATGGGTATGACCGGGATGGATTATCATTTTAATGTTTTCACTAAAAGACCTGAATGGGTAAAAGAGGCTCATGAACTGGGTTTAAAAGTTAATACATGGACAGTGAACCAACCAGAGGATATACAAAAAATGATAGATCTTAAAGTAGACTTCATTACAACAGATGAACCATTACTAGTTAATGAAATTATTAATAAACAATGAACCTGAAAGATCAGCTGAGCAGAGCAATCGAACTTGCAATAGAGGCACATGACGGCCAGCTCGATACCCATAACGGCAGGCCCTATATCGAACACCCATTCCGTGTAATGAATGCTGGATTCACCTTACACGAGAAGATCACAGGTATTCTTCATGATGTTATAGAGGATACAGATGTTACATTGGATCAACTCCGTGAAGAGGGTTTTTCCGATACGATTATCGATTCGGTAGATGCAATGACACGTCGCGACAACGAGTCATATGACGATTATATAATAAGACTACAGGCAAATCCAATTGCAGTCAGAGTTAAGATTAACGACTTGACTGACAATATGGATATAAGACGCTGGGATGAGATTCAGTATCACGACCTGGCTCGTCTGCAGAAATATCTGGAAGCTTATAAAAAGCTTACCGAAAAGGAATAAACAGTTGTGAATAAAACATTTTCAGAAAATATAAAACCGGCAGGTATATATGTTCATATCCCTTTCTGCAAAATAAGATGCACTTATTGCGATTTCTATACTCTTACAAATGAAACTCGTATAGATGCTTTTGTTGAAAGTCTTTGCAAGGAGATTGAACTTAGGAAAGATGAAATTAAAGAACCGGTTAAAACAGTATATTTTGGAGGAGGCACCCCTTCTCGTTTAAGTGAACATCATTTTAATAAAATATTTGACTCTCTATACCAGAACTTCAAAATAGAACCTACATCAGAGATAACTGTAGAGGCAAACCCTGATGACCTCTCTGATGAATATGTTGAGATGCTTGCTCGTCTCCCGGTAAACCGATTAAGTATTGGTATACAAAGCTTCGATGATAACGAGCTTAAATTCCTTAGCAGACGTCACTCTGCAATTCAGGCTATTAATGCTGTTAAACGATGCCAGATGAATGGCTTCAGCAATATAAGTATCGACCTGATGTATGGACTCCCAAATCAAACAACCAAAATATGGGAACAAAACCTTAAACAGGCAACAAGTCTAGGTATTCAGCATCTGTCAGCTTATCATCTTATTTATGAGGAAAAGACACGAATGTACTCCATGCTAAAAGCCGGTAAGATAGAACCGGTAGTTGAGGAGGTGAGTACAGCTATGTTTTCTATGCTCATCGACTGGATGAAAAGTCATAATTTTATTCATTATGAGATCTCTGCTTTCGGAAAAGAGGGTTATTTCTCAAGACACAACACTTCATACTGGAAAGGCAATAAATATATTGGTCTAGGCCCTGCCGCCCACTCTTTTGATGGAGAAAACCGAACATGGAATGTGGCATCTTTAAACCGTTATATAAAAGGAGTTGAGGAAGGAAAACCTGAACAGAATTCAGAAAATCTTAGTTCAGATGAAAAATATAATGAGTTTATACTCACCGGACTACGAACAATGTGGGGAGTTGACCTGAATGAACTGAAAATTCTGTTCGGTGAAAAAATCTATATTTACTGTATAGAAAATGCAGATAAATATCTCAATAGACAGCTTCTTACAATAGAAGGAAATAATTTGAAACTCACTCGTGAAGGCATTTTTATATCTGATGGTATAATGAGTGATTTAATGAGGGTGTAGCAAACTATTTAATTTTATGATAAAATTAGGGAGTCCCATTTAATGATTAAGCGGGACTCCCGATTCTATTGTATTATCAATTCTAATATCTGATTGATATTATATTATCAGCTTAAACCCTCAATTTCTCCATTAACTATATCAATACGTTTAGCTTGCGGATCAGCCGGCAGACCAGGCATACGCATCATCTGACCTGCTATTGCAACTATAAATTCAGATCCCTGATTTATTACCAAGTCATTAATCTTCAGTCGAAAATCCTTAGCCACACCATACCAGTTAGGATCTGCAGAAAAAGAGTATTGTGTTTTTGCTATACATACAGGCATTTTTTCCAGATCCGTATTCTGAATCATCTTGAGCTTCTTAATTGCAGTCTCACTTAAAACCACATCTTGAGCACCATATATATGTTTAGCAATTTTATTGATCTTTGTTTCAATGTCATCTTTATCACTATAGGTAAATTTCAATTCACCCGAAGGCCTTTTCTCAATTGCTTCAACCACCTTTTCTGCTAGTTCAATGGCACCATCACCTCCCTTAGTAAATGCCTCGTTTACAGCAAATGAGACTCCGCGATCCTCACAAAACTTACGAACAGCATCAATCTCCTCCTCTGTATCGAAAGCATATTTGTTAAAAGCAACAACTACCGATTGCCCAAAAGAGGCCAGATTGCTCAAATGCTTTTCAAGGTTACCTAGTCCTTTTTGCAGCCCATTCAAATCTGGAGCCTTGATATCCTTTTCAGGAGTTCCACCATGCATTTTAAGACCCTGAGCAGTAACAACTATAACAGATAATTTTGGTCGCAACCCACTCTTACGACACTTTATATTGAAAAACTTCTCAGCTCCCAGATCTGCCCCAAAACCTGCCTCAGTAATAACATAGTCACCAAAGGTCATTGCCATTTTGGTTGCTATAACAGAGTTACAGCCATGGGCGATATTTGCAAAAGGACCACCATGAATAAAAGCCGGAGTGTTTTCTGTAGTTTGAACTAAATTTGGATGTATAGCATCTTTCATTAGAACAGTTATAGCGCCTGCAACACCAAGATCCTTAACTGTAAAAGGCTCGCCATTTTGCTTATAACCTAACAGAATATTTTCTATTCGTCTTCTCAAATCATCCTCATCCTCTGATAGACAAAGGATCGCCATAAGTTCAGATGCCGCTGTGATATCAAACCCTGCCTCTTGTGGAATTCCATTTCCCGGTCCCAGTCCGGTAACAATATACCTCAAGCTGCGGTCATTAACATCCAGCACCCTTTTCCACAATATCTGCTTTAAGGCATCGCCTGTTCCCTGAACACGAAAATTATAGTTCTCAAGCAATGCAGCAATAGTATTATGTGCAGTAGTAACAGCATGAAAATCACCTGTGAAGTGAAGATTGATATTTTCCATTGGTAGTACTTGCGCATATCCGCCACCCGCAGCACCGCCTTTCATCCCAAAAACCGGTCCCAGTGATGGCTCACGCAAAGCAACAATTGCATTTTTCCCTATTTTGTTTAACCCTAAGGCTAAACCTATTGAAACTGTTGTTTTCCCTACGCCTGCTTTGGTAGGCGTTATAGCTGTAACAAGAATTAGGTTACTTTGATCCACCTTCTCCATATTAATCAATTCAACAGGAATCTTTGCCATATGCCTGCCAAAATTAATCACTTCGTCACGTGGAATACCTATTCCTTCTGCCACATCTTTAATACGTTTCAGACGCGTTTCTCTTGCAATTTGAATATCCGATTTCATCTATTATATTATAATTATTTCAACATATCTTCTAACATTGCTAATTGATCTCTAAGCTGAGCAGCCTCAAGAAACTCAAGCTTCTTAGCTGCTGCGAGCATAGCTTTACGAGTTTGCTCTATTTTAGTTTTAAGGTCATCTTTTGTAGCATATTTTTCAAGTGTCTCAGCTGCCAGTGATGAGTAATCAGGCTCAACATATGCTTTTGCCTCAATTGTGGATTTATACTCTTTTCCGAGTGCTGAGGCATGACTTTTTCTAATTTGCTGTGGAATAATACCATGCTCCTCGTTATATTTCATCTGCTTTTCCCGGCGACGATTAGTCTCATCTATCGTCATCTGCATACTTTGAGTAATCTTATCTGCATAAAATATAACCTTGCCATTCACATTTCGGGCGGCACGGCCTGCCGTTTGTGTCAGTGAGCGATGTGATCTAAGGAAACCCTCTTTATCAGCATCAAGAACAGCCACTAGCGATACTTCCGGAAGATCCAATCCCTCTCTTAATAGATTCACACCAATTAAAACATCAAACAAACCTCTTCTCAGATCATCCATGATCTTTACTCTTTCAAGTGTTTCCACATCAGAGTGTATATAATTACATCTTACACCATTGTGAGTGAGATAATCAGTAAGCTCTTCAGCCATTCTCTTTGTAAGGGTTGTAACCAGAACCCTCTCATCCTTTTCAGTTCTCTGCTGAATCTCCTCCATTAAATCATCTATCTGATTCAAACTAGGTCTCACATCAATTGGAGGATCAAGCAAACCGGTGGGTCTTATCAGCTGGTCAACCACAACACCTTCAGACTTCTCCAATTCATAATCTGCAGGTGTTGCACTCACAAAAATTATCTCGGGAGTCAATGCTTCAAACTCTTCAAACTTCAGCGGCCTGTTATCAATTGCAGCCGGGAGACGGAATCCATACTCAACAAGATTTATTTTACGTGAGTGATCACCTCCATACATCGCACGTATCTGAGGTATTGTAACATGACTCTCATCAATTACAGTAAGGTAATCATCCGGGAAGAAGTCAAGCAAGCAGAATGGACGTGTACCAGGTTCCCTTCCATCAAAATATCGTGAATAGTTCTCTATCCCGGAACAATACCCTATCTCCTTTATCATCTCCACATCATATGTAACTCTTTCATACAGACGTTTTGCCTCAAGAGGCTTCCCAATCTCCTGAAAAAACTCCACCTGTTTTCCAAGATCAATAAGTATCTCATCGACTGCACGATTGATCCTCTCCTGTGTAGTTACAAAAAGGTTAGCAGGAAATATACGGTATGAATCCATTCTCTCAGTTGTAACACCTGTCAACGGATCAACAGTTTCCACACTCTCAATCTCGTCACCCCAGAAAATCACTCTGACAATATAATCATGATATGCAAGGAACACGTCAACAGTATCACCCTTAACCCTGAAATTTCCACGATCGAACTCAGCTGTTTCATTTCTGGAGTACAAGCTATTAACAAGTAATCGTAAAAACTTATCCCTTTCAATCTTTTGACCTATTCTAACATCCACTGTAGTCTTTTGAAAATCTTCAGGATTTCCTATTCCATACAAACAGGATACAGATGAAATAACAATCACATCTTTTCTACCTGAAAGCAGAGAAGAGGTAGCTGCAAGTCGTAGTTTCTCTATCTCATCATTTATCGATAGGTCCTTTTCTATATAGGTATCAGTAGTAGGAAGATATGCTTCAGGTTGATAATAATCGTAGTATGAAACAAAATATTCTACCGCGTTATTTGGGAAAAAACTCTTGAACTCACTGTATAGTTGAGCAGCAAGTGTTTTATTGTGACTCAGTACAAGTGTAGGTTTATTTATCTGATTAATTACGTTTGCAATAGTGAAAGTCTTTCCGGAGCCTGTAACTCCCAAAAGTGTCTGGTAAGGCACTTTTTGCTGCAGGCCCTCAACCAAAGCTGCAATTGCTTCAGGCTGGTCACCGGTAGGTTTAAATTCTGATGTAAGCTGAAATTCCATATATTTTCAAATCAAGGTGATCCGGGAAACGATTCATTTATAGTCACACCTATGCTATCCATCTCATCAATGTTTGAAAGAGTCTGCCTGGACAACATCTCATATTTTCTGTAAGCAAGTGACATATAATCCCCGTTTAACAATCCACTTTCTGAGTTATTAATATATTCTAAATAAGACTCAGTACTATTTTGTCTTAATGCTGAAACCCATGAGAGCGAGTCTATTCTCATTCTGACAAGTGGAATGTAAAGACTATTCTCATGCTGCCTGGAAAAGTTTATAAGTTCATTTATACTGTCTGAGTGCTTCAACTTTTCCCAGATCTCTGCCTCATCCTCTTTAAGCTTCAATAAAGCATCTTGTGCTTCATTAAAATATTTACCATCAGGATGCGACTTGATAAAATCCAGATAACCGCTGACACTATTTTCACTTAAGGCACTTTCCCAAGCCCTCTGTTCAAGATTTCCGGAAAGAGTTGTCTTATTGTAAATCAAGAATGCACCAGCTAATAATACAATTCCAATGAGAATCCAGAACAATGACTTGCCTGATTTTCCACCACTTTTTGGGTAGTTCTTCTCAATCGGCTCATATTTCGGAATAGCTGTTTCTTTTTTGTCAACAACTTTCTTTTTCTCCTGAAATGACTTAGTATCAACTTCTTCAGATTGTTCTGCGACAATATTATTATTTTTATACGATTTATCCTTATTATCAATATTAATCTCAAAATCAGAGCTTATCTTTTTTGAGCAATCTTCACAAAACAGAGATTCTTTCGGTTTATTTTTTTCGCAAAGAGGGCATTTCTGAGACATATAACTTACTTAACGTGATTAATTCAATCTAGTTACAAAGATACCTTTTGTGTTTGACATGAGGAACTATTTTTGTACTTTTGAATTTGGTCCTCTTACTTCCATTCTAAAAATATGAGTATAAAATTATCGTTAGGTGATCCTGAGATCATTCAGGTGCAGTTATTGAAAATCGATCATGACAAAAAGCTTTTAATTTGCTTTGTTAATAATGAAGATGATAAAAACTGTATTGTAAGATATGATATCAGTCCAGATAACAATATATTCACCCCATCAGTTGAACAGTTTTGGGAAGGGGCAAAACTTAACCTGGTAAATTCATATAAAGATCAAAATGGATTCCTGATACCAACCTATATAATTCTTGAACCAGATTATCTTATTGATGCTTCCGCTATTGCGGAGTGTTTTCAGGACTATCTTATCTCTCCAATACACTATTTTCGCAACAGGTTTGAGAAGATGGAAAATCGTTCTTACCTGCTACTTGGAAATCTTGCCAACTTCTTCCTTGATGAATTGGTGTTTGCCGAGGAGGTAGACAATGTATCTTTTGAGAATATATTCCTGAAATCTTTCAAACAATCACCATTCGAATACACAAGTTGTGAGGATATCCGTTCAGAGAGTGATTTCCGTAGTTTCATGAATAGAGCACAGCAACTCTTCAATAATATCAAACGTGTTGTACGATATGATTTCCCCAAAATGGGGATAAATATAAATTTCTGCACCCTTGAACCATCATTCTTCAGTGTTAAGTATGGATTTCAGGGAAGACTCGACCTTCTTTACACTAACCCTATCACAAATGATACCAGGATCATTGAGTTAAAGTCGGGCCGTTTGCCCTATCCCGCTTTTAACACCTCCAAAATAACACTTAATCATAAAGTACAGACCTATGTTTATCGTCTTATGATTGATAGTGTCTTTTATGATAAAAGAGCCAAAGTTGAAGCATCTATATTGTATGCATCCGGAAACAATCCAGGAGAAAATATCAGGAAGGCAAATATTGATGGAGATCTTGAAAAATCCATACTAAATCTTCGTAATCTTATAATTATTAATGAGCATAAAATAATTACAGGTGAGTTGGAGTCTGTTGAATCTATGTTCAAATCGATGCTCCGGGAAATAGAAACTGAAAACCCTGTTCCTGTTTTTTATCAGCATAAAATAAATAGGTTTCAGAATGTACTCACTCAAAGCAGTGATATTGAACGGATATACTTCTACAGGTTTATACAATTTGTATCCCGCGAGCTATATCATCAAAAAACAGGAGATATGGATTATGAAACACCAACCGGGATGGCTTCTTTGTGGAACAGTAGCTTTGATGAACGTGCCGAAGCACTTAATGTACTTTACGATTTATCAATTCTAAATATTGATGATTCTGCAAATGATATGACAATTATCTTCAGCAGACCTCAACCCACCCGTGAAGATGAAAATCTGAGTGGCAATAATATTGTAAATTTCCGTGAAGGTGATATCTGTATTGTATACCCCAGGGAAGATGTAAATGACACTGTTCTGAATAAACAGATCTTGAAAGGCACAATTGTAAAGATAACACCTGAAAAAGTAGAAGTAAGGTTTAGATATAAACAGAAAAATCGGCATTATTTTGAAGATAACCAGTTTTGGGCAATAGAACATGATTCACTCGACTCATCACTTAACAGCATGTATAAGAGTCTTTTTGAATTTATCTCTTCGTCTAAACAGAAAAGAGAGCTACTGTTGGGCATAAAACAACCTAAATGTTCGGCTATCAAACAGGAAAACTCCGATATTAATGATATCTCTTACCCGGAAAACATCATCAATCAAGCTCTAAATGCTGAAGATTATTTCCTGATTGTGGGACCTCCGGGTACAGGCAAGACTTCAATTTTTGCAAGGCGTCTTATTGAGGAATATTACAAAAAGCCTGATGTAAATATCATGGTCATTGCATATACTAACCGCGCTGTGGATGAACTCTGCGGCGCGATTAATGCTGCATTTGGATACAGCGATGGCGATTGCGATAAATATATTCGTGTGGGTAGCGAACTGTCGTGTGACAGTGCTTATCAGCACAGACTATTACAGAGAGTATCAGAAAAAGCTGCGGACAGAGATTCACTTCGAAAGGAAATAAATGACACACGTATATTTATTTCGACACTTGCCTCTATCACAGGCAAGATGGAACTGTTTTCACTCAAACAGTTTCAGATTGCAATTATTGATGAGGCATCACAGATACTGGAACCTCAGATAATCGGACTACTTCCACTGTTTGATAAGTTTATAATGATTGGTGATCATAATCAACTTGCGACAATCGTACTTCAGGAAGAGGAAAAGTCAAGAATAAATGAAACACAGTTACAAGAAATCGGCATCACTGATTGTCGTGAGTCTTTTTTCGAAAGACTCTTGCGCAGATGTAAGTCTCAAGGCTGGACTCACTCATTTACACAGCTCACTCACCAGGGCAGGATGCATAGTGAAATTGCCGCATTCCCGTCAACTTATTTTTATTCTGAAAACCTTTTCCCTGCACTTGACTGGCAAACAGGTGAGTGGAGGTTGAGTAATTCAAATGGCAATCTCTATGATAAGTATATTGCTACGAAGAGAACTATTTTATTTTCAACCGAAAGAAAAGAGATCAATAATATATCAAATAAAATTAACCAAAGTGAAGCTGAAATCATTGCAGAACTTATTGAATCAATTCAAAGAGTTTATAATGACAACAACATAACTTATGACAGCAGCAAGATTGGTATTATTGCCCCATACAGGAATCAGATTGCTCTTATCAGACACAAGCTTTCATCGGCAGGAATCATCGACTATGAGAATATAATGATTGATACAGTAGAGCGCTTTCAAGGGAGTCAGCGCGACGTTATTATTGTTTCTTTCTGTATAAATCAACCGGGGCAATTCAGATATCTGTGTAACCTGAATTATGACGGAACCGTAGACCGTAAGTTAAATGTTGCATTAACACGTGCAAGACAGCAACTTTTCCTCGTAGGGAATGCTCAATTATTATTAAAGCACCCTATATATAAATCTCTTGTAAATTTTTACAGTTATAAAACTGTTGTGCTTTAAGTAGAATTGTTATGTATATAATATTCATTTATTTTCATGACAATTACTTTAAACTTTATTATTATCTTCTAGTTCCGTACAGCAGATACAATTATTGTTAATTCAATAAGTTTTTATGTTAATTCTATGTAATCTAAGTTCCTATATTGAAATATTCTATATATTTATAAAAATACCAAAAAATAAGTGGTCTTATTCCATTTTAATAAAAAGACTTCTTATACAAACACATTTAAAAAAGACTAATAAGCCCACTTTCAATATAAATTAAACAAGCCTGATATTTTTGATTATATTACATTTTAGTGTAAAAAAATAATTCCATGAAAAAGATTACAATTTTCTTATTACTTTTCATCGTTTTTGCAGAATATGCAAAGGCTGAGCAGTTGCCAGATAACAATAACAAATTTGGCATAGGAATCAGTTATGATTTTAATTCTGTTGTTACAGATAGTTTAAAACCCATTGAATTGTCGTTAAGATATAGGTTGAATGACAAACACACCTTTCAAATTTACACACCACTGGCTTTAAAAAAAACAAGTATTCATAATAGTAACGAAACACGTAAAAAAACATTTTATGGAATAGGCGTCGGTTATGATTATACTTTTTACACATATTCACATCTAAATTTATTTACAGGGTTGGATGCTGATTATGGATGGTATAATAACCAATGGGACTTTCATAGGATATATGATGTTTATGATGAAGAATTACCATATAAAACAGAAGACATTTATTTATATTGGGATAAAATTAAAGGAATGTCAATTTCTCCCAATATAGGCATTAGATTTTCAATACTTAAGGTTACAACTGAGTTGAAAATAAGTTTGCCAATAACTGACCTCAGAAAAAAGTCATATTCCTATTTCAAAACTCGTTCCGTACACCAGCAATCTTGGGCAACCTGGGAAGCTTTTTACCCTGATAAAAACACCCATGATCTCTCAGTTCAATCCAATATTAAATTTAATTTATCATATTATTTTTAAAATGTAATGCTGTGAAAACTAAGTATCTCTATTTGTGCTTTTTATTTTTAACACCTCTCTCTGCACTTTGCCAGAAAATAGTTCCAATTCTTAAAGATAGTTATCTTACAAGTAATGTCGCATGCCCTAATACAGATTATGAATATTGGATAAATACAGATAGTAATTATGGAAAATATGAGTGGAAAATTACTGGCAGTTCATTCAGATATTCTGGAAATTTAGTAAAAGAAATAAATGCTTTTTACGTCTCATCTGTAACTGTGATTTGGGATAATGTAAAATCAGTAAATGGAAGTGTTCCAAAAGGAAATATCACTTTAAAAGTTTATAATACTCATGATCCCAAAAATGTTTTAGTTACAGGAAATTTAGAACAAAAGATAAAAAGTCTAAACGACCTTTTACCTGATAATTTAGTTAGTGTTCCAGAAAACGCCACTATACCCAGAGGGATCCAAACTGTAAAAGTATATTTGAAAACTCCTCTTAACTTTCCTGGAATAGAATTCCCGAATGGTATGCCTGTCCCAGTAACTATATATGAATGGAAAATACCATCTGGATGGAATCCAAAAACAGGGGAATCCCCATCTTCTTCAGGAACATATTACACTGATGCTCCAGTTATAGAATTAACAACCGATGAGAATAGCGAAGGAGATGTTATAGTAAGAGGAGTAAATGACTGCCCCAGTTCCAATGACTTTAGCGCCTATTCTTGGCCAATAAAACTCACTCGTTCTGGATTAATGTTAGGTGATTATCCAAAAACAGTACCATTTAATGAATCCAATACTTATACTTTTAGCGTAAGTCAACCCTCTAGTGGAACTTTTGAGTGGCGAGCACCAATTGGTTGGAAAATAAATGGTGGAGGCAATATCCTAGTAGCTGGAAATACTGTTTCTATAACTACTGGTACTTGCTACACAGAAGAAAAAGTACAAGTTGGTTTATATACAAATGGGGAAGTGACTAATCTAACTAATTTTCCAACAATTATTGTTCCACCATCAATTAATATCCCTACTGGTGAAATAATACAATATCAGAATAATACTTTTTCTTTAAACATCCCTAACGATAATATAGAATCAGTAGAATGGTTTGTGAACGATCTTTCAGTAGGAACTGTAACTAATTCTTCAACATTAATATTCCCAATCAATATTTCAGGAAAAGTAACAGTATCTGCTAAACTCATTATATCTGGATGCTCAGCCTTTACTATTCCTGAAGTTGAGGTGGATGTTACTAAGGCTCCTGATATAGCTATTGGCGGTTCATCTACTATCTGCCATCAAGAAACTTATAATCTTCTAAATTTGCCCCCTACAGATATTTCCGTACAATGGACAACAAGTCCAAATATAACGATAATATCGGGACAAGGAACTTCTTCAGCGTTGCTTTCTAAATCTGTTTCTGGTAATTATGGACAGGGCACAATTAGTGCAGATGTTTTGTTAAATGGAACAAGTATCGCTAAGGCAACAAGAATTATTGATTATGTAGGTACACCTGTTGTAACTTCCGTTTCAGGGCAAGGATACGTAAATGCCGGTGAATCCGCATCTTATACCGCTAATCCATCCATAATTGGCAGTGACATACAATACAAATGGTATGTATTTCCATCCACGGTTTCTACTAGTGCATGGAATAATACTAATTACATTACCTTTCACCAGGCAGGGACATACAATGTTTCATGCCAAATAATCAGCCAGTGTGGTAGTGGCACGGCAGCATATACTACTGTTACGGTAACAGGTAGTGGAGGATATAGAGTGTATTCAAATCCTTCTACCAATTTGGTTACCGTTAAAATACCGGAAGATACAGAGATAGGTGTAATTTATAATCAAAATGACAATAAAAAAACAGTTTCAGATAACTATGAAATTCAGTTATGGAACAGTGCGGGTATATTACGCAGCTTCTTCACCACACAAAAAACATATCAATTTTCCGTGAGTCACTTACCTAATGGTTTATATTTTGTACATATTATTCAAGGTGACAAAATAGTATACCGGAAGCAATTCTTAAAAAATTAACTTAAAAAAAAGAAAATGGTATAGAGAACAATATTTTGCCAAATAAATATAATGATTGATTTGTGAATTAATTTCTGTCTATATGTGCCAATTTCTACGGTTCGACCTGTGCTCTTCTAACACTCTTTATGCTTACGTTCTGCACTTTAACTCAAGTGATTGAAGCATTGGCGTCTGTTAAATTTCATTCTATAGTTAAACTGATTAATCATTTATAAAACATAATTGGACATCAATCAAACAATCGAAATATTAAGGTTAACTAAGTTCGGAGCAAAGGTTCCATTACATCATCAGCATATCCGGGACAATAATTTGAAGAAGGTGACTACTGATGGATACTTGGTATTGCTTACTAATCATAAAAAAAATAATTCCATGAAAAAGATTACAATTTTCTTATTACTTTTCATCGTTTTTGCAGAATATGCAAAGGCTGAGCAGTTGCCAGATAACAATAACAAATTTGGCATAGGAATCAGTTATGATTTTAATTCTGTTGTTACAGATAGTTTAAAACCCATTGAATTGTCGTTAAGATATAGGTTGAATGACAAACACACCTTTCAAATTTACACACCACTGGCTTTAAAAAAAACAAGTATTCATAATAGTAACGAAACACGTAAAAAAACATTTTATGGAATAGGCGTCGGTTATGATTATACTTTTTACACATATTCACATCTAAATTTATTTACAGGGTTGGATGCTGATTATGGATGGTATAATAACCAATGGGACTTTCATAGGATATATGATGTTTATGATGAAGAATTACCATATAAAACAGAAGACATTTATTTATATTGGGATAAAATTAAAGGAATGTCAATTTCTCCCAATATAGGCATTAGATTTTCAATACTTAAGGTTACAACTGAGTTGAAAATAAGTTTGCCAATAACTGACTTCAGAAAAAAGTCATATTCCATCGCCAAAACTCGAACAGTGCATCTAGGATCATGGACAACATGGGAAGCATATTACCCTGATAAAAACACCCATGATCTCTCAGTTCAATCCAATATTAAATTTAATTTATCATATTATTTTTAAAACTCAATTACTGATTCCTATAATTTACCCTTGCTCGACAATTTTGAAAGTGCACCTAAATTTCAGTCATAAATAATTTACGACAAATAAGTCTTTTTTTTCAGTTTTTGTATATTTTTCATATATTTGTGGTTTAAAATCACAGCTATTGGGATCGTTATGAACAACAATCACACAATTCACCATTATTTTTTCATTAGTGCACTGGTCACCATATTTACACTGGGATGTATGTGGGGAGCAATCAATTTGCTAATGATAGGACTTGAAGAAAATTTTCACAGCATCGACTATTCATGGGT
>NZ_JAQVHI010000022.1:0-34786 GCF_028696275.1 Lascolabacillus sp. | reverse complement strand
CTTTTTGATTTATAGTTATGCAGTAATTATATCCATCTTGTATACGCAAAATCCATTCTATGTGGCAGGTCTGGATTCTTAGGATAAACACGTAGTCCATATTGATGAGAACCAGGATCGTTTAGTGCTTTACTGCTTTCAAAATGTAGCAAACTACCTTCTGTTTTTACGAGTTCAAAATCGTATGATTCTACGAATTGAGGAGTTTTAGATGTTGGATCTATATCTACAACTACGCATTCAACAGCGAGGTCGCATTTAAGATTCTTCCTATCTATAACTACTTTCCCATATATTTCTTTATTATCATTGTTGATATTCATTTTCTGATTCGGGTTAAACTCGATATGTTTAACCTCAAATGAATCCCAATTAGAAGCAGTATGCTCTTTCCACTCAACTATCTCTTTTGCTTTTGCATAATTGTTTAATCGCAGTAGTTTTGAACGTTCTGCAAGTTTGTTATAAAAACGATCGAAATAGTCATCCATCATTCTTTTTGTAGTACACATTGGAGCTATTAAAGCCATTGATTTCTTAATGTACTGAATCCACTCATGTGAATAACCATTACTATTACGAGCATAATAGAGAGGGATAATTTCATTTTCAAGAAGAGAGTATATTGTTGATGCATCAAGCTCATCCTGATACTCCTGATTGTCATATGTTCTTTTTTCTGTAAGAGCCCAGCCTGCACCTTCTTTATAACCCTCATACCACCATCCATCCAGAACAGATAGATTTAACACACCATTCATCTCGGCTTTTTCTCCAGAAGTTCCTGAGGCCTCCTGAGCCCGAGTAGGGGTATTTAACCAAATGTCAACACCTGAAACCAGTCTTTTAGCCAGTCTCATATCATAATTCTCTAGGAATATTATCTTTCCTAGAAACTCCGGACGTCTTGATATTTCAACAATCTGTTTAATTAATCCCTGACCACCTCCATCAGCGGGGTGAGCCTTACCGGCAAATATAAACTGAACAGGGTGTTTAGGATTGTTTACAATTTTAGCTAGTCTGTCAAGATCGGTGAACAGCAGATGCGCACGCTTATAGGTAGCAAATCTTCTGGAGAAACCTATTAGTAAAGCATTTGGATTAACCTCTTCAAGTATGTTCATTATTCTTGTTGGATCAGCCTGATTCTTTAGCCAACCATCAGTAAACTCCACTTTTATATAATCTACAAGCTTCTTTTTAAGATGACAACGCAGTGACCAAAGTTCATCATCACTGACATTCCAGATGTTATTCCACAGGTTGGTGTTCGACTGATCTTCAAAGAAATCACTACCGAAATGTTTTGCAAAAAGCTCTTTCACACTCGAAGTAGCCCAGCTTGGAAGGTGAACACCATTGGTAACATAACTTACATGTAATTCTTCAGGAAAGTAACCGCTCCATACCGGCTGGAACATTTTTTGTGAAACTGTTCCATGTAATTTACTTACACCATTAGCCTCCTGAGCTGTATTTAGTGCAAATACACTCATTGAGAATTTCTCGTTTGAGCCGGGAGTGGATCTACCCATATCCATGAATTGTTGCCATGGAATACCTATCTTCTCAATTATAGGTGTCATGTATTTACCTATAAGTGCTTCATCGAAATAGTCATGGCCAGCAGGTACAGGTGTGTGTACTGTATATAACGAGGAAGCACGTACAATCTCGAGAGCCAGGTTGAAAGGAAGATTTTCTCCGACTACATAATCAAAAAGACGCTGTACATTTATAAAGGCTGCGTGACCTTCGTTCATATGATATACATCTTTTTTAATCCCAAGTTTATTGAGAAGCAGAATTCCTCCAATTCCAAGTAAAAACTCCTGTTTCATACGGTTTTCCCAGTCACCTCCATATAGCTGGTGAGTGATTGAGCGGTCATAATGACTGTTGTGATCGAAGTCAGTATCCATCAGGTAAAGATTAATGCGACCGACAGCTACTTTCCAGATGTATGAATATATTATTCTGTCATGAAAAGGCACCTCAAGTATCATAGGTGTACCATCTTCATTCATAACTTGACTGATTGGGAGATTTCCGAAGCTCTGTGCCTCGTAGTTGGCAATTTGTTGCCCGTCAACTGACAGACTTTGTGTGAAGTATCCATATTTATAAAGAAAGCCTACAGCAGTCATGTCAACCCTACTGTCACTTGCTTCTTTTAGGTAATCTCCTGCAAGAACTCCCAATCCCCCGGAATATATTTTTAATACGTGAGATAATCCATACTCCATACTGAAATAGGCTATACTTGGTCTTTCCGTATTATAAGGAACATTCATATATTCCTTGAATTGAGCATAAACACGTTGGATACGTTCAACCAGTGGTTTATCATTTACTAATCTTTCAGTTATATCTGATCTAAGATTTTGTAACATGACGACTGGATTCTTTCCGCTTTTTTCCCACTCTTCTGTATCTAATGTCTCCAGAATGGCTTTTACTTCTTCGTTCCATACCCACCACAGATTATGAGATATCTCTTCCAGTGGTTGAAGCTCGGGGGGTAAAACAGCGTGTACATGAATATCTCTCCAAACAGGACTATTTGAATAATTTGATTTTATAATCATTATAGTTGGTTTTATTTATTTATTTTTCTTTAGAAATTAGGTGATAACTCTTAATAATAAAAGATGAACAGAGCAAAGATAATTGATTTATTCTGAACTTAGTTTATAAGGTTTAGATAATCTTATGTATGAATTATGCAACGCTTTGCCATAAGCTTCACGGTAATACTTTATGAAGTGTGCCCAGTCTGCTTTATTGGATAGTTCTGCTGCACTCTTTTTTAAGATTGAGATCTGTTCGGCACTTTTTAGTGTGTAATCATATATTATGGATGCGATTTCTTCATATACTTCAGTATAGTTGTCATCATTACGGTAAATAACTTCGACACCATCATTGAGACCTGGTTTACGATCCCCCTTCTTTTTAGCCCAGACTCCAAATCCTGAGAGAGTAGTTGTTATTGTTGGTATGGAAAATGCAACGCTCTCGTGCGGAGTGTATCCCCATGGTTCGTAATAGGAGGGGAATACTGACATATCCAGACCAATAAGCAGATCGTAATAATCAAGATTAAATATTCCGTCATCTCCATTAAGATATGATGGAACAAAAATTATTTTTACTCTATCGTTTGGTTCATTGCAGAGTCCGGCATGTTTAATATGATTTATGACATTATCATGATGAGGATCCATAAGCTCGTGGGTTACAAAAGGACAATCTACAATACCTGTTTTATTTAAGCTTTCATCAACAGGTAAATTATTGAGCCGTAATTGAAGATCTTTGCGGGGGCCTTTTATCCAGGCAGGAACCATTATGAAGCCAATAACATCTCGTGTAAGCTCTTTCATTGCCTTCAGATGCCTTAAGGAATCAATAAAAAGATCAATCCCTTTATTCTTATACTCATACCTGCCGCTGATTCCAACAAGAAGTGCGTCTCTGTGAACTGGGTGTCCTAAAGTCTTTTCAGCCACTTCCAGTAATGTTTTTCGGGCATTTTTATGTTTACTTGTGTATTTACTGCCTTTAGGAATGAAGTCTTTTTCAAAGCCATTAGGTGTTATAACATCTGGTCTGCGCTGTAGGAGCTGTGCACACTCTTCTGCAGTAATATCACTGACCGTTGTGAAACAGTCCACATTCAATGCAGCTTTCTTTTCAATTGAGTGTTTAGCTGCCATATTTAACTCACGTGCCATCTGATCGCCATTATACTCATGGAGATGACCATAAAGCGGTAAATTATTACCGGCGATGGAGCGACCAATTGAGGTTGCATGTGTTGTAAACATTGTCGCAATCTTTGGGACATATTTCTTTATGTAAAGCGCTCCTGCTCCTAACATCCACTCGTTGAAATGTGCTATTACATTGAACGACTCCAGATGATGAAATCTGTAGAAGTTTTCTATAAGCATTCCTGTTGCATAGGCAAACATTGTGGATTCGTGATAATCCCCATATGCCGCGATTGAGTCAACGCCGTAATCCTGCCACATTCTGGCATATAGTTCGTTCTGTCGACTAAGAAACTGTTCAAACTTTACAAGGAAAACAATTGGTTCCCCCGGCACATCCCATCTTCCGGCACGTATTTCGAGGTTCTGACTCTTAAATGCATAGTCACGCCACTCGGCAAACATTGAATCATCAGCTTTAAACCAGGGGCTTTCATTATCTTTCCATATGTCAGGTCCGATAAAGAAAATCTGATCTTTATGGATCTTTTGAAGTGAGTTTGCACGTGTGGATAGTACTGTGTAAATTCCTCCAACTTTATTGCACACTTCCCAACTGCTCTCGAATATATAATCAGGTGTAAATCTGGTCTCTATTTGCATAATCTATTTTCTATTCCTGTCATCGCAAAGATAAGAAAAAAAATATACCTTTGCACTTTCGTATTAATGGTTAAAACTTTAGACATTACAGAACTACAGCAGTTAGTTGGAAAGCTACCTGAGGTTTCGGCAGCAGGCTCAATACTGAAAAAAGCAGATGTTATATCGGTAAAGGGTTTGCACGGATCGTCGCGTGCACTGTTTTCATCTGCTCTTTTTAATAAAAATTCAGGCGTTTATCTCTATATATTGAATGATGCTGAATCTGCAGGGTATTTTTATCATGACCTGACACAGATAGTAGGTTCAAAAGATGTGCTATTCTTCCCTTCTGCATATAAAAGAGCTGCAAAATTTGGACAGCTTGATGCGGCTAATGAGATTTTGAGAACTGAAACATTAAGCAGGTTACAAGAGGAGAATAACTCGCTGATAATTGTGAGTTACCCGGATGCTCTTGCCGAAAAGACGGTTTCGGGTGATCATTTGAGAGAACAGACATTAACTGTTTCGGTGGGGGAGAAGGTCGACTCATCATTCATTAGTGAGGTTCTTGACGATTATGGATTTCAGTATGTGGACTATGTATATGAGCCCGGTCAATATGCGCAGAGGGGTAGTATTCTTGATGTGTTTTCTTTTGCATCAGAATTTCCATTCAGAATAGATTTCTTTGGTGATGAGGTTGAGACAATTCGTAACTTCGATATGGAAACTCAGCTCTCTAAAGAGAGATTTGATACTATTCGTATTGTTCCCGAGTTTGGAAGAAATAGTAATAAGAATTCATCTATCTTCAACTTACTGCCTGTTTCTTCAATAATCGGGATTGAAGATATCAGATGGATAATCAGTCGTATTGAATCACTTAATGAAGATGATCTGCATATAGAGATTGATCCACAGGATGTTAAATTTGTAAAGGCGGATCTTCTGACAAAAGATGAGTTTTTATCCTCTGTAAAATCTTTTAAACAGATTAGGTTTGATGCTAAAATGCAGGAAACAGCTGATGCTGTAATTAATTTCAAAACTTCTGCTCAACCTTTGTATCATAAGAATTTTGATCTGCTGACCGACTCACTGCATCAATATATTGATAATGGATATACTATCTATATATTAAGTGATAGTGAGAAACAGCAGAAACGTCTGTTTCATATTTTTGAGGATCGTAATGATTCTATTCCTTTTATTCCTGTGAATAAAACTCTGCATGAGGGTTTCATAGAAGATACTCTGAAAATATGTTGTTTTACTGATCATCAGATATTTGACAGATTCCATAAGTATAGCCTTAAATCAGACAGGGCACGTTCGGGTAAGATTGCCATTACTCTTAAGGAGATAAATCAGTTGCAGCCGGGTGATTATGTTGTGCATATGGATCATGGTATCGGTAAGTTTTCAGGACTTGTACGTCTGCCCATTGGCGATAAGATTCAGGAGGTTATTAAAATTAATTACCTGAATAATGATTCTGTTTTCGTTTCAATTCATGCATTGCATAAGATTTCTAAGTATAAGGGTAAGGAGGGTGAATCTCCAAAATTAAATAAACTTGGAAGCGGAGCATGGGAAAAAGTAAAAGCGAAGACTAAGTCGAAGATTAAAGATATTGCGCGCGACTTAATTAAGCTTTATGCTGAAAGGCAGCAGGAGAAAGGATTTGCATTCTCAAAGGATACCTATCTGCAAACAGAGCTGGAGGCTTCTTTTATGTATGAAGATACTCCTGATCAGGTAAAAGCAACTCGCGATGTGAAGGCTGATATGCAGAGTGAACAGCCCATGGATCGTTTGATTTGCGGAGATGTAGGGTTTGGGAAAACTGAAATTGCTGTCAGGGCTGCTTTTAAGGCAGCAACAGATGGAAAACAGACGGCTGTACTTGTTCCTACAACTGTGCTGGCTACTCAGCACTATAATACATTTAAAGATCGACTTGCTAATTTCCCTGTCAGAGTTGATTATTTAAGCAGAGTAAGAACATCTAAAGAGCAAAAAGATATTCTAAAGGATCTGGATGAAGGGAAGATAGATATTTTAATAGGAACTCACCGTTTGGTAAGTAAAGATGTTAAATTTAAGGATCTGGGACTTCTTATAATTGATGAGGAACAAAAGTTTGGGGTGTCTGTAAAAGAGAAACTTAAACAGTTGAAGGTGAATGTGGATACGTTGACTATGACTGCTACTCCTATACCACGTACTTTGCAGTTTTCTCTTATGGGTTCACGTGACTTGTCAACAATAAGTACTCCTCCTCCTAATCGTTATCCTATTCAGACAGAAGTGCATACTTTTGATATAGAGTTAATTCGGGATGCTATAAATTTTGAACTGAGCCGTAATGGACAGGTTTTCATTGTTAATAATCGTATCCAGAATATTTATGAACTTGCAGAATTAATTAAAAGGGAGATAAGAGATGTTCGAATTGCTATTGGTCATGGTCAGATGGATCCTAAAAAACTTGAGGGTGTTATCTCTGATTTTATGAACCATGAGCAGGATATTTTAATAGCTACTACCATTATTGAGTCGGGTATTGATATGCCTAACGTAAATACTATTATAGTGATTGATGCTCAGAATTTTGGATTGAGCGATTTACATCAGCTACGTGGAAGGGTGGGAAGGAGCAACCGTAAGGCTTTTTGTTATCTTCTTGCTCCACCTCTTTATACTTTGAGCGGTGATTCACGCAGAAGGTTGCAGGCAATCGAGAATTTTTCAGAGCTAGGGAGTGGTCTGCATATTGCCATGCAGGACTTGGATATCAGAGGTGCCGGTAATTTGCTGGGAGCTGAACAGAGCGGATTTATAGCTGATCTGGGTTATGAAACCTACAGAAAAATTCTTGCTGAGGCTGTTCAGGAATTGAGAAAAGAGGAGTTTTCAGATCTGTATAATGAGGAATTGAGTGAAAAGGCAAAGGATGAGGATTTTGTTGATGATGTGCATGTAGAAAGTGACCTCGAGCTTATGTTCCCAGTTACATATATTCCTAATGATGCTGAAAGGGTTGCGATTTATAGGGAGCTCGACAATATGGAGACAGAGCTGGAGATTCTTGATTTCATTGAGAGGATGGAGGATAGGTTTGGGAAGATGCCTAAACAAGGTAAGGAGCTTATACGAATTGTGCGACTGAGGCGTTTGGCCAGACCACTTGGTATTGAAAAAATTATGCTTAAGAATGGTAAAATGTCGCTAAATCTTGTATCAGATAGTGAATCGCCTTATTATCAGTCTGCTGCATTTGGTAAACTACTTAATTATGTTCAAGTTCATCCACGGAACTGTAAATTACGTGAAGCAGGTAAAAAGAGATCTCTTGTAATTGATAATGTTAAAACAGTAGAGACTGCTGTTGCAACACTTGAAGAGATCTCTGGATATAATATATCTAATTGATTGTATGAACTTTAGTTGAATTGACTAAAAATTGAGCATATAAATAACCTTGTTTATTATATTCAACAAAAAACTAATACGTGAATTATATTAGCTTCCACCTTTTATTTGAATAATCCATCAAGTGATAAATAGCGTTCGCCTGTGTCATAGTTGAAGGTTATAATTCGCTTATTCTCTACTAAATCATCAATCTTTTTAATTACCGCAGCAATGGAGGCACCGGTGGAGATTCCACCAAATATTCCTTCTTCTCTAGCTAGTTTACGAGCAGATTCAAAAGCCTCTTCTTTGGTTACTTTTATTACATCATCCAGAACATCCAGGTCAAGAGTATCTGGTATAAAACCGGCTCCTATGCCCTGAATTGAGTGCGGTCCTGATCTTCCCTCTGAGATTATAGGAGAGTCCATAGGCTCAACTCCAATTACCTCTATTTCAGAGAATCTCTTTTTAAGTTCACGACCAACACCAGTGATATGTCCGCCTGTTCCAATTCCTGTAATCAGGTAATCAATCCCTTCAGGAAAATCTTTGATTATCTCCTGTGCTGTTGTTTTTGCATGTATTTTTGGATTTGATAAATTCTGAAATTGTTGTGGTATCCATGATCCCGGAATATCATTTTGCAGTTCACCTGCTTTCTCGATCGCTCCTCTCATTCCTTTTTCACGTGGGGTGAGAACTAGTTCTGCTCCATACAGACTTATAATTTGTCTTCTCTCAACCGACATAGACTCAGGCATTACGATGATAACATTGTACCCTTTTACTGCCCCGCAGAATGCAAGTCCCACTCCTGTATTACCAGAAGTTGGTTCAATAATGGTGTCTCCAGGTTTTATTATTCCCATTCTCTCAGCATCCTCAATCATTGATAGTGCTATACGATCTTTTATACTGCCTGCAGGATTCTGCTTTTCAAGTTTAATCCATACATCGTGGTATGGGAATAACTTGTTTAGTCGAACATGTGGAGTATTTCCTACTGTTTCTAAAATGTTATTGTATTTCATATTTGAAACTATTCTTTTTAATGATTAAGAAGTTCTTGCTGTTTCAGATTTTTGCCTTAACTACAACTGTAATTAATAAAAAAGTAAAATGTGTTATTTAAATTAAATAACGAAATCGTGAGGTTCTACAAAGCTCTTAACAGTACGTATTTTTACATCTACAGAGTTGTAAACCAGTGAATAAGGAATGACACTTTGAGTGAGCCATGAGCCTCCACCAATGGTTGAATTATGGCCAATTACGGTCTTTCCTCCTAATATTGTGGCATTAGCATAAATAACTACATTGTCTTCTACAGTGGGGTGTCGTTTGATATCAGATAATTTCTTTTCAACAAAAAGGGCTCCTAATGTAACACCCTGGTAGATTTTTACATTATCACCAATTTCTGTTGTTTCACCAATTACTATACCTGTGCCATGATCCATAAATAGATTTTTACCTATTTTAGCTGCAGGGTGGATATCAATTCCAACTTTTGAATGAGCATATTCGGAAAAATGTCTGGCAATAAGTGGTACACCTAATTCATGTAGTTTATGTGCTATACGGTGGATACTGAGTGCAAAAAAGCCAGGGTAGGTAAGGATAACCTCTTCAAGGGATTTAGCCGCAGGGTCTGATTGCAGATAACAGTGTGCATCTTCATAAAGCCTTTGATGAATTGCAGGTAAACTTTCCAAAAAAGATTCTATAATTTGATCAGCTGTTTCAGTATCTTTCACACCTTCAATATTACGGTGTAGCTTCTCTATAGCGACTATTAATCCATCTCTAAAGCTGGTAGAGTTTTTACATTCACAAACAGGGAACATCGAAGTATATAAAACTTCAACTATCTCCTCAAGCTCACACTTATTAATTGGAATTTCAACAGGCTTAGGATTAAACTGTTTGATTAGTTCTAATGCTCTTTCAGTCATGATTGTTTTTTTATACAATAATACGAATTTATTTTATTCCCTCTTTTAAATTTAGTTCTGTATATAGTAGGATTTTTATAGGTAACTGTAATAACTACAATGAAAACTAAAAATACGTTTAAATTAATTTATCGATCGGAAAATTATAACAAAACTGAGGCAATGGTGTTCAATGAAAAACGGAAGTTATTGAATTATGGTGAATTATAACTGAATTCTTTATTAAAAATATAATTAGCAAAAAGAGGTTTCTTTAGGAAACCTCTTTTGTGGAATCTGAATAATTAAACTCAGATTATTTATTTTGTTCTTTAAGAGCTTCGTATATTAGACCTTCAATCTCTTCTGCCAGCTCAGGATTGTCTCTGACAGCTATTTTGGCGGCATCACGACCTTGACCGAGTTTAGTTTCTTTGTAGCTATACCAGGAACCACTCTTCTTTATTATTTCAAGTTCAACACCTATATCTATAATCTCTCCAATTTTAGAGATTCCTTCACCGTACATAATATCAAATTCAGCTTTTCTAAAGGGAGGAGCAACTTTATTCTTGACTACTCTCACTCTTGTTGGTCGGCCTATCTGATTTTCTCCTTCTTTTATAGGTGTGCCATTACTGCGAATATCCAAACGCACTGAAGCGTAAAATTTTAAGGCATTACCACCTGTAGTAGTTTCGGGGTTGCCAAACATAACACCTATCTTCTCACGTAATTGATTAATGAATATACATGTAGTGTTTGTTTTGCTAATTGCTGATGTTAGCTTACGCAATGCTTGTGACATTAGTCGTGCCTGCAGACCAACGCTGGCATCTCCCATCTCTCCTTCGAGTTCTTTTCTAGGGGTTAGAGCTGCAACGGAGTCGATTACAATAATATCCACAGCAGCTGATCGGATTAGCTGTTCTGCTATCTCAAGAGCCTCTTCTCCACTGTTTGGCTGAGAAATTAAAAGTTCATCTGTGTTAGCTCCAAGTTTCTCTGCGTAGAAACGATCAAAAGCATTCTCGGCATCTATAAAAGCAGCAACACCCCCTGCTTTTTGAGCTTCGGCGATAGCATGAATGGCGAGTGTAGTTTTACCTGAAGATTCAGGGCCATATATTTCAATAATTCTTCCTCTTGGATAGCCTCCAACACCAAGTGCAACATTGAGACCAATTGAACCGGAGGAGATTACAGGTATATCTTCAACTTTCTCATCTCCCATCTTCATGATAGAGCCTTTGCCGTAAGTCTTTTCTATTTTATCCATTGCTGCACGTAGAGCCTTCAGTTTTTCACTGCTTTTTTCATTAATCTTCTCCGTGTTCTTGTTGACTTTGTTTTCTTTTTCTTCAGCCATAACTCTATACTTTTGTTTTTTTATAATTAATACTGTACTTTAAATAAAAAGGTTGTTTTTTATTCCTCTAAAATAGTTTTAACTCTTTTGATTTATTCGAAGAACAAAACATTTAATACTGCATGATTGTCCTCTCAAAGATATGAAAAAAAATCATACTATTTTATACATACCACCGGGAAGAGCAGTTACAATATTTTTCATTTCTAACTCTAAAAGTGTCATTAAAAGTTCAGTAAGTGGAACATTTAATTCTATTGAAAGATTGTTCAGCTGTTTTGGGCTATCCTTTTTGAGTATTTCATACACTTTTTCTTCATCTGGTGTAAGATCATGAAATAATTCTGTTTGCCTTGGTAATATCTTTCTCTCATCCATTTCCCATCCCATCTGAGAAATGAAATTCTCGGTATTTTGAAGTAATAATGCTTTATTTTCTGAAATCAGTTTATTGCACCCGTAAGACATTTTATCATGTATACGACCAGGTAGAGCAAAGACCTCTCTGAAATATGAATTGGCAATATCTGCAGTAATAAGTGAACCTCCTTTTGTTCCTGATTCCATCACTATTGTTGCATCTGCCATACCCGCTACAATACGGTTGCGTCTTACAAAATTGTGTCCATCGGGATTAGTTTCACTTGGATATTCTGTCAATAGTGCCCCGTTTTTAGTAATTTCTATGGCAGTTTGGCGATGAACATATGGATAAATACGGTCCAGACCGTGTCCCAGGACAGCCACAGTTGAAAGTCCATTTTCCAGAGCTGCTCTGTGAGCACAGATATCAATTCCGTATGCTAATCCACTAATAATTTGAACATCTGGGAACTTTAGTGATAACTCTTTTATAAACTCCCTGCTAAAATCATTTCCATATCTTGTGGAATTGCGTGTTCCAACTATACTGATAACTTTTTCACGATTAAAATCTACATCCCCTTTTGCATACATTAGAATGGGTGCATCGACACAATTATTCAGTCTCTGTGGATATTTTTCATCTGTATAAAAGATAAGATGAAGGTTGTTTTTAATTACGAACTCTAACTCTTTTTCAGCCTTTCTTAATACCTCCGGATTGCGTATTTCAGATATAAGTCGTTTTGATATACGAGGTATTGCTTCCAGTTTTGATATGCTGCCTTTAAAAATCTCCTCTTCATCACCCATAAACTCCATTAAATTACGGGCATGAGCAACACCCACACCTTTAATTTGTGTGAGTGCAATTTGGTATAACGATTTATTTGTCAATTTCTTGTTTAAACTATTTTTAAATCTGATCAATCAATACTTCTCACTTTATTTGATGTCTTTCTTGCTGATCAGCTAAATAAATTGTGCAAACGCCTTGTCAAAAATATCGGGTTTAGAAAGTTTACCATTAATAAGATTTACGACTTCAATTTTTGCTTTTGCACAAATAACATTATCAGGTATTCTTATTATTTCTTGATGAAATATATATTTCACATTTACTTTTTCCAGTCTTGTTATTGTACACTTAAATTTGTTCATTCCAAGTAGTGGTACTTTATATCTTATTTGTACGCTTGAAACAACTGCGTCAATGCCTTGTGAGTGAAGGTCATAAAAATTGAGTCCTGCTTTTTCAAGAAACTCATGACGTGTTACTTCAAAATAGTGTTGGTAATTGGCATTGTTTACATGACCCTGTACATCGCACTCATAATCGCGTACTTTCAACTCCCACTCAAATATAGGTTCAGTCACTTTTTATCTTTTTGCTAAGTTAAATAGATTTCACAATTATCACAAATATGGACAACTTTGATCGTTTATCGCGCAGATAACCATTCTCTTGCATTAACAAATGCTTCCATCCATGGAGTAACCTCATGTTTTCTGTAAGCAAAAGGATAGTAAGCATTTTGCCATGGGAATATTGTTCTTTCCAAGTGAGGCATCATTGCTAAATGGCGACCATCTTTTGAGCATACTGCAGCTGCAGAATAGTCGGATCCATTTGGATTACCAGGATACTCATCATAAAGGTATTTTGCAGCAATATTATAATCACTTTCATTACCTGGTAATTCGAAGCGTCCTTCTCCGTGTGCAACCCATATGCCTAACTTAGTTCCTTCAAGTGACTTAAGCATTACTGATTCATTCTTAGGTATTACAAGACTTACAAATGTAGATTCGAACTTGTTTGAAGTGTTGTGCTGCATTTTTGGGTGTTGTTCACCAAGTTCAGGGAAAATAAGTCCCATTTCCATTAATAACTGGCATCCATTACATACACCCAGACTTAATGTATCTTCTCTTGCAAAGAAATTACGAAGAGCTGCTTTAGCTTTCTCATTGTACTTAAATCCACCTGCCCAGCCTTTTGCGGAACCAAGAACGTCTGAGTTAGAGAATCCTCCACAGAAAACTGCTAATTGAACATCTTCCAAAGTTTCTCTTCCAGATGTAAGATCAGTCATATGAACATCTTTTACATCGAAACCTGCAAGAAATAGTGAATATGCCATTTCACGTTCACCATTAGTTCCTTTTTCACGAATAATTGCTGCAGTCAATCCTGATTTTACTTTACGATTTGGGTTAAGTCCCATATCTTCCATTTTACCGGTAAATTCAGGTTTGATTTCAAACTGAAGAGGTTGTTGACTATAATTTTTGAATCTTAGTTCTGCATGTTCAGGTCCACTTTGTTTCTTATCAAGCAGATAAGATGTCTTGTACCATATATTTCTCAGTTTATCAATATCAAACTCTTTAACAAATTCGTCTTTAGCAATTACAAGTTTACGATCTTCTATCGGTCGGGCTACTATTGCAAAACCTAAACCATAGTCCTGAAGAATCTTCTCAACTAGTCTATGATGTTTAACCTGAATCAATACTCCAGGATTTTCAGAAAAAAGTATTTTAATAAGATCTGAATTACGTATTTTATCAAGTCTTGACTCGAGTCCCCCTTTTGGATTAGCAAAGCACATCTCCAGCATTGCTGTGATCATACCTCCGGCTGAAACATCATGCCCAGATAAAACTAAGCCTCTGTTAACCAGTTCCTGTACCGCTGCAAATGCATTTTTAAAATATTCAGCATCTGTTACACTTGGAGCCTCATCTCCAATTTTGCTCATAGTCTGAGCAAATGCAGAGCCACCAAGCTTAAATGTATCGAATGAGAAATCTATATAATAAATGTATGTGCCTTTTATATATGCTAACACAGGAGATACAATCTTGCGAATATTGCTAACCTCTGCTGCTGCAGAAATAATTACTGTTCCCGGAGAGTAAATTTTATCTTCTCCATACTGTTGTGTCATGGAGAGAGAATCTTTTCCTGTAGGAATGTTGATACCCAAATCACAAACAAAATCGGAGCATGCTTCTACAGCTTTGTAGAGTCTTGCATCTTCACCCGGATTTTTACAAGGCCACATCCAGTTAGCACTTAGAGAAACACTCTGGAGCCCATTTGCCAGTGGAGCAAATACAATGTTTGTCAAAGACTCAGCAACTGCCATTACAGATCCAGCAGCAGGATCAATCATAGCTACTTGAGGTGCATGTCCTATTGATGTAGCAATACCGGCATGTCCTCTGTAGTCAAGCGCCACGGCACCACAATCGCTTAAAGGTAACTGAATTTCACCCTGACATTGCTGACGAGCTATTTTACCTGTTACAGACCTATCTACCTTATTTGTTAGCCAATCCTTACATGCTACTGACTCAAGCTTGAGTACATTTTCTACATACTCCTCCAGATTCTGTATATCATATTCAGGTTTAGTGTATTCCTCTATTATTGTAGTGTCATTCATCACAGTTTCTGGCGTTTTACCAAAGAAGTCATCCAACTCCATATCAATAGGTTTTACTCCATTAGATTGTGTGAATGTTAATCTCATATCACCGGTAGTTTCACCAACAACATAAAGTGGTGCCTGTTCTCTTGATGCTATCCGCTCTACTCTTTCTATATCTTTTTGACTCATCAGAAGACCCATTCGTTCCTGACTCTCGTTGCCAATTATCTCTTTGGCAGAAAGAGTTTTGTCACCAACTGGCAGTTTATCAACTTCAATAATGCCACCTGTGCTTTCTACTATTTCAGATAGGCAGTTTAGATGACCTCCCGCTCCGTGATCATGAATTGAAACAATTGGGTTGTCTTCAGACTCTGCAAGTGAGCGGATTACGTTAGATACACGTTTTTGCATTTCAGGATTAGCTCTTTGTATAGCATTAAGTTCTATACCTTCAGAATACTCTCCGGTGTTAACTGATGATACAGCTCCACCACCCATTCCAATTCTATAATTATCTCCACCTAAAACTACAATTTTTTCTCCTTTTTCAGGAATGCCTTTCTTTGCATCGCGTTTATTTGCATATCCTACACCTCCTGCAAGCATGATAACCTTATCGAAACCAAACTTTTTATTGTTCTCAGTGTGCTCAAATGTAAGAACTGAGCCACAAATCAGAGGCTGTCCATATTTGTTGCCAAAGTCAGAAGCTCCGTTTGAAGCCTTAATTAAGATCTGCTCAGGTGTTTGATACAACCAGTTTCGAGGGGAGAGTGTTTGTTCCCAGGGGCGATCACTTTCAAGACGAGGGTATGAAGTCATATAAACTGCAGTACCTGCTATAGGTAATGATCCTTTACCACCTGCAAGTCTGTCACGTATTTCACCACCAGTTCCGGTGGATGCTCCATTAAATGGCTCTACAGTTGTTGGGAAGTTATGAGTTTCTGCTTTAAGAGATAATACACTCTCAATCTCTTTAGTAATAAAATAGTCTGGTTTATCTCCACTGGCTGGTACAAACTGTTCAATTACTGGTCCTTGTATAAATGCAACATTATCTTTATATGCTGAAATAAGAGAGTTTGGATTGACAGAAGAGGTCTTTTTAATCATCTGAAACAGTGACATCTCTTTTTCTTCACCATCTATAATGAATTTTCCATTGAATATTTTGTGACGACAGTGCTCAGAGTTAACTTGAGAGAACCCAAATACTTCACTATCTGTGAGTTTTCGTCCCATCTTTTTGCTAACACTGTTTAAATAGTTTATTTCATCAACACTCATGGCCAATCCTTCAGATTGGTTGTAAGCCTCTATATCATCAATGTAAATAATATCTTCAGGCTTTTTGTCGATCGTGAAAACTGACTGATCCAGCTTCTTATATATACGTTGAAGCATTGGATCAAAATATGAATCTCCATTATCTGAAAAAGGGGTATATTCTTCTATTCGAGTTATACCATCTATTCCCATATTTCTGGTAATTTCTACAGCACATGTACTCCAGGGAGTAATCATTTCACGGCGAGGTCCAACATATTGCTTTTCTATTATATCTGTATCAAGCAACTCAGCTTCACCAAATAACCATTTTAGTTTACGCAGTGTTTCAGGAGTAAATGTTTTTCCTGTTTCTACTGC
Organism: Lascolabacillus sp.; assembly: GCF_028696275.1. NCBI lineage: Bacteria > Pseudomonadati > Bacteroidota > Bacteroidia > Bacteroidales > Porphyromonadaceae > Lascolabacillus > Lascolabacillus sp. Next base: position 18,240 of record NZ_JAQVHI010000022.1, on the reverse strand, counting down.
TATAATACTATTAGAGGGAGTTTTGAAAAAAGAAATCATATCTCAGTTTTTGATCGATTTATATATAGAATTAAAAGACAAAGTTACCAAAAAAGAGTGATATAATCAGTTAGAATAATCATTTTGTCTGATTTGATACTTGGATTATCTTTTCGAGAGCCTTTAAAGAATTAAAAATCTACTTTATTTCGATAACCTCTAAGTCTCTGATATTACCATTATCAAGGATAAATCGCAGAATTGTGCGAACTTTATGAAAACCGTATATACCAGCAGCTCCCGGATTCATATGAAGGCATTCAATTTTTTTATCATACATAACCTTAAGTATATGAGAGTGACCACTTATAAATAATTTCGGTGGGTTAGCAAGTAACTGTGAGCGTATAGAAGGATCATATCTACCCGGATATCCTCCTATATGAGTCATCAAGACATCAATATTCTCTACGTTAAACCGCAATATATCAGGGTATTGAGCTCTTAGTATATTGTCATCAATATTTCCATAAACAGCCCTGAAAGGTTTAAAATTCTCAAACCTTTCGGCAAGCTCTACTGTTCCGATATCTCCCGCATGCCATATTTCATCACAATCCTTGAAATACAACTCAAATTTATTGTCCCAATATCCGTGGGTATCAGACAGCAACCCAATTTTCTTCATATAAATTACATTGTTTCTTGACAACAAAGATAGATTTTTAAATAGAAAACAACTGATTCAATAATTTGTACTATTATTTTCAATCCTAAATATTGTCAAAATGTCTTTTATTCAAACAAACTTCGTATTTTTGAGTATAAATAAACAGTTACAACCCCTTTACAATGAAAAATCATCAATACTCGTATTTTAAACGTGATATAAGCTGGCTGTCTTTTAACTATCGTGTTCTGCTTGAAGCTAAAGATGAGCGGCTGCCGGTTTATGAGCGAATAAAATTCTTATCAATTTACTCCTCAAATTTAGAGGAGTTCTATAAAATCAGAGTAAGCGGTTATCATAGTTCTCTACTTGAAAGAATTAATCGCGATGAATCAGTTGAAGAGGCGCTAAAAACAATAGTTCAGATTAACAACGAAGTAACTTCACAGGAAAAAGAGTATTATAATATATTTAATAATATGATTCTTCCTGAACTGAAAAGGAATAGTATTGTACTATATCAAACTCACGAAGTAAAATCCTTTCATAAGAGCTATGTAGAGAAATATTTCAATGAAGAAGTTTTTCCATATCTTCAGCCAATGATCATTCAAAAAGATGATATTCACTCATTCATTCAGGATGGTCGTATATATCAAACAATCAGTCTGCTTAAAAAGAAAAAAAAGATTGAAGATGATCCTTCAAATTACACTTACGCTATAATGAAGATTCCATATACCAAGATACCCAGGTTTATTGAATTGCCCTCTTATGGTGGTAATTATTACATTATGTTTATTGATGATGTAATTAAAGCAAACCTGAAAAGTGTTTTCCCCGGGTATGAAATTATGGACTGTTTTAGTATAAAGATTTCGCGTGATGCTGATTTCTCACTCGAAGATGAAGATCAGAAAGATATAGCTGAAGAGATATTGAAAAAAGTACGCAAACGTAAGATAGGAGCTGTAACTCGTTTTCAATACGATAAGAATATGCCTGATTATTTTCTTAATTATCTATGCGAGGCATATGAAATAGAAGAAGAAGAGCTACTTCCCTCAGGTCAATACCTAAATTTGTCCGATCTTGCACAACTGCCAAATCCTGTTGGAAATGCATTAAAGCAACAACTTCCACAACCATTAAGAGTACCTGAGCTGGAATCTCACAACTCTGTATTACGTGTATTAAGAAAGCAGGATGTTTTGCTGCATTTTCCTTATCAATCTTTTGACTACCTGCTTAGATTTCTGTTACAAGCAGCATTTGACCCTAAAGTTTTAGAAATTAAGGTTACTCAGTATAGAGTTGCAGAAAACTCAGCTGTTATAAACAGTTTAATCAGCGCTGCAAAGAATGGGAAAAAGGTGACGGTTTTCGTTGAACTTAAAGCTCGTTTCGATGAAGAAAACAACTATATTTCATCTGAACTGATGCAACAGGCAGGAGTAAAAATTATTTACAGCCTTCCAGGATTAAAAGTACATGCAAAACTGGCATATGTTCGTAAACGCAGCAATGATCCTGATGAGCCGATTAAAGGATATGCATATTTGGGAACTGGAAATTTTAATGAAAAAACAGCCCGGATATACTCAGATAAAGGATTACTTACATCTAATAAGGAATTTATAAAAGATATTGACGAAGTATTCCGGGTACTTGAAGGAAAACCTCATATGCACAATTTTAAACACCTGCTGGTAACACAGTTCAACATGCTATCCGAGATTCATCGTATGATAGAACGGGAAATTGAGAATGTGAAAAAAGGTAGTATAGGCTATATTATTCTCAAGATGAATAGTCTTGAGGATAAAGGTATGATAGATGCACTATATCGCGCAAGTGAAGCAGGTGTAAAAATAGATCTGATTGTCAGAGGAATATGTTGTCTGATTCCTAATCAGCCCTATAGTAAAAATATAACTGTAACAAGAATAGTAGGTGCATATCTTGAACATGCGAGAGTGTGGTATTTCTTTAATGAAGGAGAAGAGAATGTTTATCTTACTTCAGCAGACTGGATGCAGAGAAATTTGCACCGACGCATAGAAGTTGCTTTCCCTATCTATACTGTATCTCTGAAAAAACAGATAATAGATATTCTGAGAATTCAGCTTGCTGATAATAAAAGTGCAGTATGGGTAGATGAAAATCTGAACAATGTATTTAAACATGATAATAAACCTTCTGTACGAGCACAAAAAGCTATTTATGAATATCTGAAAAGATCCACCGGAAAATAATCTTATCAGATAAAATATCTCAATCTAAGGTTTGAAATCCAATAATTATTATATAAAAAAACCCGGAACTTATAATTAGCTCCGGGTTTTTAAATATTATATCAGTTAATTTATTCCTGAGAAATTGCTTCCTGGAACAGATTACTTCTTTTGTTTGCATTGATTTTCTCAAAATCTTCACGAGATCCAACAACAAGCTTGTCAAACTCTCTCTGACCGGTACCGGCAGGTATAAGATGCCCAACAATAACGTTCTCTTTAAGTCCATCCAAAGTATCAACTTTACCATGAATAGCTGCATCGTTAAGTACTTTTGTTGTTTCCTGGAATGAAGCGGCAGACATAAAGCTGGTTGTTTGAAGAGCTGCACGGGTAATACCCTGTAATACCTGATTAGCTGTTGCAGGAACTGCATCACGTGCTTCCACTAGTTTCAAGTCACGACGTTTCAGAGAACTGTTCTCATCACGTAGTTTACGAACTGTAACAATCTGGCCTGGTTCGAATATTTGAGAATCACCCGCATCAGTAATTACTTTCTTACCCCAAGTGCGGTCATTTTCTTCCATAATTTCGAGTTTGTCAACCAGTTGCTGTTCTAAGAAACGAGTATCACCCGGATCAACAACCTCAACTTTACGCATCATCTGTCGTACTATTACTTCAAAGTGCTTATCATTAATCTTAACACCTTGCAGACGATAAACATCCTGAACTTCGTTCACAATATACTCCTGTACAGCCGTAGGCCCTTTAATTGCCAGTATATCAGCCGGAGTAATTGCGCCTTCTGAAAGAGGCATACCAGCACGGATATAGTCATTTTCCTGAACAAGTATCTGCTTGGACAATGGAACAAGATATTTTTTAACTTCACCTGTTTTTGAAGTAACTGAAATTTCCTGATTACCTCTCTTGATCTTACCAAAAGATACCTCACCATCAATTTCGGTTACAACAGCAGGGTTAGAAGGATTACGTGCTTCAAATAACTCAGTAACTCGTGGTAAACCTCCGGTGATGTCACCAGATTTTCCAACTGCACGAGGTATTTTTACTAACGTATCACCAGCTTTAATAACATCATTCTCATTTTTAACAATGTGAGAACCTAAAGGTAGTGTATATGTTCTTAAAATATCATCGTTCTCATCAACAATATGTGCAGATGGAGCTTTTGTTTTATCCCTAGATTCAATAATTACCTTTTCTTTCAACCCTGTCTGTTCGTCAGATTCAACCTTATAAGTAAGGTTTTCGGTAAAGTTTTCGAAACGGATTCTACCAGATGCTTCAGATACAATTACTGCATTGAATGGATCCCATTCACATATCAGATCACCTTTTTTAATTTTGTCACCCTGATTGAAGTAGAGTTTAGAACCGTAAGGTACGTTATGAGAAAGTAATACAATTTTTGTATTTGGATCGATAATTCTCATTTCCATCAAACGGCTTACAACAACTTTGTATGGTTTGCCTTCTGAGTCAGCTGTTTCTACAAAGCGTAGTTCTTCAAACTCAACAATACCATCATATTTTGCTATTATTCTACTTTCTGCAGCTATGTTAGATGCGATACCCCCAACGTGGAATGTTCTAAGTGTAAGCTGAGTTCCCGGCTCACCAATTGACTGAGCAGCAATAACACCAACAGCTTCACCTTTTTGAACCATATGACCGGTTGCAAGGTTTCTACCATAACATTTAGCACATACTCCATGTGATGATTCACAAGTCAGAACTGATCTTATTTCAACACGTTCAATCGGAGATTCTTCTATTTTCTTAGCAATCTCTTCAGTAATTTCTTCACCTGAATTTACGATAATTTCTCCAGTGTTAGGATGCTGTACATCATGTACAGAGACACGACCAAGAATACGTTCATACAGAGAAGCAATTACCTCTTCGTTATTCTTAATAGCTGTTGCTGTTAAACCTCTTAAAGTGCCACAGTCAACTTCATTTACAATAACATCCTGAGATACGTCAACCAGACGGCGTGTCAGATAACCAGCGTCAGCTGTTTTAAGAGCTGTATCCGCAAGACCTTTACGAGCACCGTGAGTAGAGATGAAATACTCAAGAACCGACAAACCTTCTTTAAAGTTAGCGAGAATTGGGTTTTCAATAATCTGAGAACCTTCAGCACCACTTTTTTGAGGTTTCGCCATCAATCCACGCATACCTGATAACTGTCTGATCTGTTCACGCGAACCACGCGCTCCAGAATCAAGCATCATGTAAACAGAGTTGAATCCCTGGTCATCTTCTGATAATTGTTTCATCAGAATATTCGACAGCTTGGAGTTAATATGTGTCCATGTGTCAATAATCTGGTTATAACGTTCATTATAGGTAATGAATCCCATATTGTAGTTCTCAAGAATCTGCTCAACCTCGTCATAACCTTGCTGAATAAGAGATTCTTTCTCTTTTGGTATAATTACATCTTCAAGATTGAATGATAATCCTCCCTTGAATGCCATTTTATAACCGAGGTCCTTAATATCATCAAGATACTGAGCAGTACGTGCAACACCACAAGTTTTTATAACCTTTCCAATAATATCGCGAAGAGATTTTTTAGAAAGCAGTTCGTTTACATATCCCACCTCTTTTGGAATAGCCTCATTTGTAATAACACGGCCTACAGTAGTTTCGTGCATTTTACGAATCGGATTTCCTTCTTCGTCAATATCATCAACAATTACCTTAACAAGAGCATGAATATCTACTGCTCCTTCGTTATAAGCAATTATAGCTTCTTCTTCACCATAGAAAATCATTCCTTCTCCTTTAGCCCCCGGACGTATTTTTGTAATGTAGTATAGTCCGAGAACCATGTCCTGTGAAGGAACTGTAATTGGTGCACCGTTAGCCGGATTAAGAATATTATGAGAAGCAAGCATCAATAGCTGAGCTTCAAGAATTGCTTCATTTCCAAGAGGAAGGTGAACAGCCATCTGGTCACCATCAAAGTCCGCGTTAAACGCAGTACATGCAAGTGGGTGCAACTGAATTGCTTTACCCTCGATAAGTTTTGGCTGGAAAGCCTGAATACCCAATCTGTGAAGGGTAGGGGCACGGTTCAGAAGAACCGGGTGTCCTTTCATCACATATTCAAGTATATCGTAAACAACAGGCTCTTTCCTGTCAACAATCTTTTTAGCAGACTTAACTGTTTTAACAATACCTCTTTCTATTAACTTACGGATAATAAACGGTTTGTATAATTCAGCTGCCATGTCCTTAGGAAGACCACATTCATGCATCTTAAGCTCCGGACCAACCACAATAACCGAACGGGCAGAGTAGTCCACACGTTTTCCAAGTAAGTTTTGACGGAAACGCCCCTGTTTTCCTTTTAAACTGTCAGATAGAGATTTCAACGGACGGTTTGATTCAGTTTTAATTGCACTCGATTTACGAGAGTTGTCAAATAATGAATCTACCGATTCCTGAAGCATACGTTTCTCATTTCTGAGGATCACATCAGGAGCCTTAATATCGATCAACCTTTTCAGACGATTATTACGTATGATAACCCTGCGATAAAGGTCATTCAAGTCTGATGTGGCAAATCTTCCTCCATCAAGAGGAACCAGTGGCCTGAGATCAGGTGGAATAACAGGAATTACCTTCATTATCATCCACTCAGGCTTATTAATATTTTTTGAACCACGGAAGGCCTCTACTACCTGTAGTTGCTTAAGTGCTTCATTCTTACGTTGCTGAGAAGTTTCAGTATTTGCTTTGTGACGCAGTTGATTTGCCAGTTTGTCAAGATTTATTCTTTCAAGCAGGCTCAACAGTGCTTCTGCACCCATCTTAGCAATAAATTTATTTGGATCGGAATCTTCTAGAAGTTGATTCTCCTTTGGAATTGAGTCCAGATATTCAAGATATTCATCTTCTGTCAAAAGATCTTTTTCCGACAATTTGTCCTCAAGAATACCAGGCTGGATTACGACATATCTTTCGTAATAAATAATTGTATCCAGTTTTTTTGTTGGTATACCTAACAGATAACCTATTTTATTAGGTAATGATCTAAAATACCATATATGAGCAACAGGAACTACCAGATGGATATGTCCCGTACGTTCGCGACGCACCTTTTTTTCTGTAACTTCTACACCGCAACGATCACACACGATACCCTTATAACGAATTCTTTTATATTTTCCGCAGTGACATTCGTAATCTTTTACTGGACCGAATATACGTTCGCAAAATAATCCGTCACGTTCAGGTTTGTATGTACGGTAGTTAATTGTTTCCGGCTTTAAAACTTCGCCATAAGAGTTTTCAAGAACTTTTTCCGGTGAAGCCAGACTGATCGTAATTTTTGAAAAGTTACTCTTTATTTTATTCTCTTTTCTATATGCCATAATAACCTTTATAAAGAGTTATAATTTTTTGTTTGAATCTCCTGAAGATGATTATGCAGATAAACTGCAATAATCATCCATCGGTGAAAAATTAATCGAGAGAGATGTCTAGTCCCAATCCCTGAAGCTCATGAATAAGTACATTGAGCGACTCAGGTATACCCGGCTGAGGCATTGCCTCACCCTTAACTATTGCTTCATATGCTTTGGAACGTCCAACAACATCATCCGATTTAACAGTAAGAATTTCCTGAAGAATGTGAGAAGCTCCAAATGCTTCAAGTGCCCACACCTCCATCTCACCAAAACGCTGACCTCCGAACTGAGCTTTACCACCCAACGGCTGCTGTGTAATAAGTGAATATGGTCCAATAGAACGTGCATGCATTTTATCTTCAACCATATGACCAAGCTTAAGCATATAAATAATTCCTACTGTAGCCGGCTGGTCAAATCTTTCACCTGTTCCACCGTCATACAAATAAGTTTTTCCATATGCAGGAATACCAGCTTTATCTGTCCACTCATTCATGTCTTCCAATTGAGCGCCATCAAAAATTGGGGTAGCAAATTTAACTCCCAGCTGTTTTCCTGACCAGCCTAATACAGTTTCAAAAATCTGTCCAAGGTTCATACGTGATGGTACACCCAGAGGATTTAAAACGATATCAACAGGTGTTCCGTCTGCTAAGAAAGGCATATCTTCCTGGCGAACAATTTTTGAAACGATACCTTTATTACCGTGTCGACCCGCCATTTTATCTCCCACCTGTATTTTGCGCTTTTTAGCAACATACACTTTAGCACTTTGCATAATACCTGATGGCAATTCGTCTCCAATTGTCAGGTCAAAACGCTTACGTTTAAGTTCTGCATCAAGTTCTTTAAACCTGCGCAAATAATTGATAACCGTTGCACGTATAAGTGTATTCTTATGAGTATCTGTAGTCCATTTATTTAACTGAACAGATTGATAATCTATGTCAGATAAAATCTTTGGAGTAAATTTAGCACCTTTAGGAACGATATCAATATTGGTGTAATCTTTCACTCCGGCAGAAGTTTTGCCATCAGTCAGCTTAATAAGCTTTTCTATCAGAATTTTTCTTAACTCTTCAAATTTTGCCTCATACTCTTCATCCAGTTTTGGGAGTATAGCTTTATTTGAAAGTTTAGTCTTGCCTTTCTTGGATGCTTTAGAGAATAGATTTGTATGAATAACTACCCCTTTAAGAGAAGGAGATGCTTTTAGTGATGCATCTTTAACATCACCTGCCTTATCACCGAATATAGCACGAAGTAATTTCTCTTCCGGAGATGGATCTGATTCACCTTTAGGAGTAATCTTACCAATAAGAATATCACCAGGTTTAATTCTGGCACCAACTCTTACGATTCCTCTCTCATCAAGATCTTTGGTTGCCTCTTCACTTACGTTTGGAATGTCCGAAGTAAGTTCTTCCATACCTCTCTTGGTTTCACGAACCTCGAGTGAGAACTCCTCAACGTGAACAGATGTAAATACATCTTCACTAACCATTCTCTCGTTAAGTACAATAGCATCCTCAAAGTTATAACCTTTCCAAGGCATGAAAGCCACTTTAAGGTTCTTACCTAATGCCAGTTCACCATTTTCAGTAGCATAACCTTCTGTTAGAATCTCTCCAGCTTTAACTTGCTGACCTACACTGCAAATAGGACGGAGGTCAACAGTTGTATTCTGGTTTGTCTTACGGAATTTAGGTATATTATAAGTCTTTTCTGAATCTTCGAAGCTGGTGAATTCTTCTTCTTCAGTTCTCTCATATTTAATCTTAATAGTTGTTGCATCAACATATGTAATAACCCCATTACCTTCAGCTACTATCTGGGTTCTGGAGTCTTTAATTACATTTCCTTCAATACCAGTTCCCACGATCGGGGCTTCAGTACGAATAAGTGGAACAGCCTGGCGCATCATATTTGAACCCATGAGAGCACGGTTAGCATCATCATGTTCAAGGAATGGAATAAGTGATGCGGCTATAGATGCAATCTGCATTGGAGATACATCCATCAGATCCACCTCTTCAGGTGCAACTACCGGGTAGTCTGCATCTTGTCTTGATTTAACCCTTGGATTTATAAAACGGCCATTTTCATCAAGTGGAGCATTACCCTGTGCAATAATTTTTTCTTCTTCCTCTTCCGCTGCTAAATAAATGATATCTTCATTATTTATATTTACGACACCATTCTCAGCTTTACGATATGGAGTCTCAATGAAACCAAGATCATTAATTTTTGCATAAACGCAAAGTGATGAAATAAGTCCGATATTTGGACCTTCAGGAGTTTCAATAGGACAGAGACGGCCATAGTGAGTAAAATGAACGTCACGCACTTCAAAACCGGCACGCTCACGTGATAAACCGCCTGGCCCTAGTGCTGATAAACGTCTTTTGTGTGTAATTTCGGCAAGAGGATTCGTTTGATCCATAAACTGCGATAAAGCATTCGTTCCGAAGAATGTATTAATTACGGAAGAAATTGTTTTCGCATTAATTAGATCAATAGGTGTAAACACCTCGTTATCCCTTACGTTCATCCTTTCACGGATAATACGTGCCATACGAGTTAAACCTATACCGAATTGAGTATATAACTGCTCACCAACAGTTCTTACACGTCTGTTGCTTAAGTGGTCAATATCATCTACAACCGCTTTAGAGTTAATTAATTCGATAAGGTATTTTATAATCTCAATAATATCTTCTTTCGTGAGTACACGAATATCATCTGCGATATTAAGATTGAGTTTCTTATTTATTCTGTATCGTCCCACATCGCCTAAGTCATATCTCTTTTCGGAGAAGAATAGGTTGTTTATAACTTCTCGTGCACTTGAATCATCTGCTGGCTCAGCGCTACGTAATAGACGATAAATGTGTTTAATAGCATCAATTTCCGAGTTGCTCGGGTCTTTCTGCAGAGTATTATAAATTATAGAGTAGTCAATTGAATTGGATGCCTCTTTATGTAGAAGAATATAAGATACACCAGATTCAATAATTTCATCTATATGCTCTTGTTCAAGAATTGTTTCACGTTCAATGATTACCTCATTTCTTTCGATTGAAGTAACTTCACCCGTATCTTCATCCACAAAATCTTCCATCCAGGATTTCAAGACACGTGCAGCTAGTTTACGGCCTAAAACTTTCTTCAGGTTTGTTTTATTTGCTTTTACCTCTTCAGCAAGATCAAATATTTCAAGAATATCTTTATCATTCTCAAACCCAATGGCACGTAAAAGAGTAGTAACAGGTAATTTCTTTTTCCTATCTATATAGGCGTACATTACGTTGTTGATATCCGTTGCAAATTCTATCCATGATCCTCTAAAAGGAATAACACGGGCAGAATACAGAACACTTCCATTCGCATGAAGGCTCTGTCCAAAGAACACGCCCGGCGAACGGTGAAGCTGTGAAACGATAACACGTTCCGCACCGTTAATAACAAATGTACCCTTCTCGGTCATATAGGGTATAGTTCCCAGATAAACATCTTGAATGACCGGTGTAAAATCCTCGTGGTCAGGGTCAGTACAGTACAGATATAGTTTTGCTTTTAGTGGCACACTATAAGTCAGTCCTCTGTCAACGCACTCATCTATAGAATAGCGTGGAGGATCAACATAGTAATCTAAAAACTCAAGTACAAAATTGTTTCGGGTATCTGTGATTGGGAAATTTTCCGTGAAAACCTTATACAATCCTTCCTTTTTTCTGCTTTCCGGGGGTGTGTCGAGTTGGATAAAATCCTGAAATGATTGTAACTGAACTTCCAAAAAGTCTGGGAAGTCAAGCGGATTTTTAATCGACGCAAAATTTATTCTTTGATTAGCTTTGTTTGAAGACATGGGGATGAATTTATGAACCTAATATATATTGACAGAAAAGGTTAAGAACCTTCAGTGCTGAAGATTCCTAACCGAATAAACCTAATATAGGTATATGCTATTTAAGTTCAACTTCTGCTCCAGCCTCTTCAAGTTGTTTTTTCAAAGCGTCAGCTTCGTCTTTTGTTACACCTTTTTTCAATTCACTTGGAGCAGCGTCAACTAGATCTTTAGCTTCTTTAAGCCCTAGTCCGGTAAGTTCTTTAACCGCTTTAACAACTGCAAGTTTTGCAGTGCCAGCGCTCTTAAGAATTACATCGAATGAATTCTTTTCTTCAGCAGCGGCTTCTTCACCACCTACAGGTCCTGCAGCAACAGCAACAGCTGCAGCAGCTGGTTCAATACCGTACTCAGTTTTTAAAATTTCGGCTAGTTCATTAACCTCTTTTACAGTTAAGTTAACCAGGTCTTCAGCAAATTTTTTTAAGTCTGCCATTTTTTGTATTTGTTTAAATTGATTACTAATTCTGTTTGTTGTCTGAAAAATTTATTTTCAATAAATTATTCGGATCTTTAATTAAGATTCTCTTTCCGACAGAGTTTTCAGAACTCCGTGTATAGTATTACCGCCGGATTGGAGTGCTGAGATAACATTCTTAGCAGGAGATTGTAATAATCCAATAACATCTCCAATAAGCTCTGTTTTGCTCTTGATGTTTACAAGGTCTTTCAGTGTGTTTGCTCCAATAAAGAAGCTTTCCTGAACATAAGCACCTTTAAATACAGGTATCTTATCTGCCTTATGTTTATCAATTAGCTTAGCAGGAGCATTTGCTACATCAGAGAACATAATAGCTGTATTTCCTTTTAATACAGGATACAGCTCTTCATAGTTCTTATCTAATGATTCGAATGCTTTTTGCAATAAGGTATTCTTAACAACTACCAGCTTAATATCTTCAGTGTAACATTCTCTTCTTAATATACTCGTTTTCTCTGCATTTAATGTTGCAATGTCTGTGAGATAGAAGTTTTCGTATTTCTGCAGATCAGCTGATATTTGCTCTATTATTCGTTTTTTATCTTCCTTTTTCATTGATTTCCTTTTTTAATTGGTTTCTTCTAATGATTTTGTATCCAGTTTAATACCGGGACTCATTGTACTAGAAAGATAAACGCTCTTAATATAAGTACCTTTTGCTGCTGACGGTTTCAATTTGATCAACGTTTGGATAAATTCTCTAGCGTTGTCTCGAATCTGTTCCGGCGTAAATGATACTTTTCCTATAGAAGTATGAATAATACCGGCTTTATCAACTTTAAAGTCGATTTTACCCTGTTTAACTTCCTTCACAGCAGTTGCTACGTCGGGAGTTACAGTACCGCTCTTTGGGTTAGGCATAAGACCACGTGGACCTAATATACGGCCAAGTGCACCTATTTTACCCATAATTTGCGGTTGAGTGATTATAACATCAATATCTGTCCAACCACCCTTAATTTTTTCGATATATTCATCCAGTCCTACGTAGTCGGCACCAGCTTCTTTAGCTTGGGCTTCGACCTCCGGAGAACACAATACAAGAACTCTTACTTGTTTTCCTGTTCCGTGTGGAAGAGATGCAACACCTCTTACCATTTGGTTAGCTTTACGTGGATCCACGCCTAGGCGTACATCGATATCAACAGAAGCATCAAATTTAGTTGTAGTAATTTCTTTAACCAGAACTGCTGCCTCTTTTAGTGAATAGGCTTTCCCCACTTCAATTTTACTTAAAGCTAACTTTTGATTTTTTGTAAGTTTACTCATGTCTCAATTGAAGTTTTAAATATTAATATTCTGAGGAAATTTCCCTTTTACTGTAATACCCATGCTTCGGGCCGTACCAGCTACCATTCTCATTGCAGACTCCAGTGTGAAACAGTTTAAGTCGGTCATTTTCTCGCGTGCAATAGCTTCAACCTGTTCCCAGGTAATTGCAGCTATTTTTAAGCGATTAGGTTCAGCTGAACCTCCCTTTGCTTTACTTGCTTCTAACAGTTGTACTGCAACCGGTGGTGTTTTAACAATAAAATCAAACGACTTGTCGGCATAGTATGTAATTACCACTGGTAATATCTTACCGGCTTTGTCCTGAGTCCTGGCATTGAATTGCTTGCAGAAATCCATAATATTTAGTCCTTTCGAACCTAATGCAGGTCCTACGGGAGGTGATGGATTTGCAGCTCCTCCTTTAATTTGTAATTTTAGTTGTCCGGCAACTTCTTTAGCCATTTTCTTGATTTTAATTAATTGGGATTTTTCGAAACACTTTGAAGAATTTACAGAATCTGCGTAACCAAATATCTGATTATTCTTTCTCTACTTGCATATAACTTAATTCCAGCAGCTGTTTTCTACCGAAAATTTTAACCATCACTTTGAGTTTCTTTCTCTCGTCATTCACCTCTTCAACCACACCAGAGAAACTGCTGAAAGGACCGCTGATCACTTTAACATTTTCTCCAACATAGTATTTCATATCCATATCTTCGCCAGCTTCTTCCAATTCATCCATTGTGCCAAGAATACGCTTAACCTCCGACTCTTTTAAAGGTTGGGGGTTAGTTGTATTAGGCAGAAAACCGGCTACAAAATTGATATTCTTAAGTTCGTGAATAACCTCCCCTGTCAGTTCAGCTTCAATAAGTACATAGCCGGGAAGATAAGCGCGTTCTTTCATCACTTTTTTCCCGTTTCGCACCGTAAAAGTTTTCTCTGTAGGGATTAAGACTTGAGAAATATATTTCCCCAAATCGGTTTTTTTTATCTCTGACTCAAGATATTCTTTGACCTTATTTTCCTTACCACTAACGGAACGCAAAACGTACCATTTTTTTCTCTCTTCAGTCATTGTGTCTCTAATTCAGGATTATAAAATACCGTAGAGGATTTTTAATATCCACTCAAATAAAGAATCTATTCCAAATACTACTAAGGCAATTATTATGGAAGCAATTAAAACAATCACCGTACTGCCGGATAGTTCTTCTTTGGATGGCCAGGATACCTTATGAACTAATTCTGTATAAGAATCCTTTATATATGCAACTATTTTTTTCATCTATTTCAGATCATTTCTAGCACGGGTCGAGAGACTCGAACTCCCGACACCTGGTTTTGGAGACCAGTGCTCTACCAACTGAGCTAGACCCGTAAAGTTACCCTCCTTATTTCTTCATAAAGAAGAAGGTTCGGAGGGTCAATATTGATTATACTTTAATCCTTGTCAGTAAAGACAAATGATTTCGGTATTATTAGTCAATCAGCTCAGTAATCTGTCCGGCACCAACTGTACGTCCACCTTCACGGATCGCGAAACGAAGACCTACGTTACATGCTACTGGGTAGATAAGTTCAACGTCAATTGTAACGTTGTCACCTGGCATAACCATTTCTACGCCTTCTGGTAGAGAAATTTCACCGGTAACGTCAAGTGTACGGATGTAGAACTGAGGACGGTATTTGTTATGGAATGGAGTGTGACGTCCACCTTCTTCTTTCTTCAGGATATAAACCTCTGCTTTGAATTTAGAGTGAGGTTTAACTTTACCTGGGTGAGAAATAACCATACCGCGTTTGATTTCATCTTTGTCGATACCACGTAGTAAAAGTCCTACGTTATCACCAGCCTGACCTTCGTCAAGGATCTTACGGAACATTTCAACTCCTGTAACAACTGATTTCTTGCCTTCAGCTCCTAGACCGATGATCTGTACTTCTTCACCAGTTTTGATGATACCTGTTTCGATACGACCTGTAGCAACAGTACCACGACCAGTAATTGAGAATACGTCTTCTATAGGCATCAAGAATGGTTTGTCAACATCACGTGGAGGCAGTGGAATCCAAGTATCAACAGCATCCATAAGCTCCATAATTTTTTCTTCCCATTTTGGCTCACCGTTAAGTGCACCAAGAGCAGAACCTTGAATAACCGGAGTGTTGTCACCATCGAAGTTGTAGAATGAAAGCAATTCACGCATTTCCATTTCTACTAATTCTAGCATCTCTTCGTCGTCAACCAAGTCAACCTTATTCATGAAAACAACCAGCCTTGGAACGTTTACCTGACGTGCAAGAAGAATGTGTTCACGTGTCTGAGGCATTGGACCATCAGTTGAAGCAACAACTATAATAGCACCGTCCATCTGAGCAGCACCAGTAACCATATTCTTTACATAGTCAGCGTGACCCGGACAGTCAACGTGTGCATAGTGACGTTCTGCAGTTTCATATTCAACGTGTGAAGTATTGATTGTAATACCTCTTTCTTTTTCTTCCGGAGCGTTGTCGATTGAATCGAATGAGCGAACCTGTGAGAATCCTTTTTTTCCTAAGACGGTGGTGATAGCAGCCGTTAGAGTAGTTTTACCGTGGTCAACGTGACCGATAGTACCGATATTCACATGCGGCTTCGTCCGGTTAAAATGTTCTTTTGCCATAAAATGTCCTATTAATTAGTTTAAATAATATATGTATTCTTTGTATTTACGTCTATAAACAGTGAAACTCAAGACACTCGGCACTTCTGCCCCTAATCTTGATCCTAATGTCGTTCCATAAATTGTCGAGCCGATGGCGGGAATTGAACCCGCGACCTCTTCCTTACCAAGGAAGTGCTCTACCGCTGAGCTACATAGGCAAAAGAGTAGAAGACGGAACATACCGATTTACTTCGGACTTAACTTTTAGTCCCGTGCAGCACTGCGACATAATTTAAAAGAGCGGAAGACGGGACTCAAACCCGCGACCCTCAGCTTGGAAGGCTAATGCTCTATCAACTGAGCTACTTCCGCAAAAATGATTTATTGATTCAATAAAGTATCACTAAATCTAGAAAAGTGGGCAGTGATGGATTCGAACCACCGAAGGCGTAAGCCAGCTGAGTTACAGTCAGCCCCATTTGGCCACTCTGGTAACTGCCCAAAAATTCTGAGCCTCTTGTCGGATTCGAACCAACGACCCCGAGATTACAAATCACGTGCTCTGGCCAACTGAGCTAAAGAGGCTTGTATGCTTGATTTTAACCGTTCCTAAACGTTTTTAGGAGTGAAACGGTCGCAAAGGTAGTGATATTTTTATTGATGACAAAACATTTGTTTGTTTTTTTTCAAAAGTTCTCCTTAGTTTTTTCTTTAGTTTTTATGATTTGTTTCTCAATTGCCATAATACACAGGTCGATAGCCTCTTCGAAAGTATCTGCAGTTTTATTTGCGAATGCATCTTTTTGTTTGATATTTATCTTAATTGCTGCATCTTTGTTTTTTGCCGATTCAGGTTTGATTACTTTCAGGATTACTTCTGCCTGAATAATATCATCAGAAAAACGCTGAAGCTTTTTAACCTTTTTCTCAGTAAATGCTTTCAATTGTTCAGTTGCATCAAAGTTTACAGATTGAATCGTTAGTTCCATAAATTTACCTCCTCTATTTTTTTGCTCTGGGATGAGCTTTTTGATAAGTTTTTTTCATTTCTTCAAATGTGACATGAGTATAGATTTCCGTCGAAGAGAGACTAACATGTCCCAGCAATTCCTTAACAGCATTAATTTCTGCACCATTGTTCATCATTTCGGTAGCAAATGAATGACGTATCACATGTGGACTCCTTTTTGAAAGAGTAGGGATGTCGTTCAAATGGTTCCGAATAATATTATAAACTTGTACAGGACTTAATGGCTCTCCATTTTCTTTAACAATCAAAAAAGGAGATTTGTTCTTAATTTCTTTGTCTCTTACTTCTATATATTTTAGAATTTTATTCTTTGTATCATCAGAAAATGGTATAAAGCGCTGTTTGTTTCCTTTTCCTGTCACTTTAAGACTGGAAGAGCTGAAATCAATGTCGCTGTCTTTTAATGAAATAACCTCTGCACGTCGCATTCCTGTTACATATAGCAGTTCAATTAAAAAACGATCCCGGCAGCCTGTAAAATCGTCAGAATAATTATCCGGACTATCCAGAATACGTGTCATATCTCTGTTGTTAACAAAGACAGGAAGCCTCTTTGAGGTTTTTAATCCTGAGACAAGCTTAACCGGATTTTTTCCTATTAACTCTTTTCTCTCTAAAAAATTAAAGAACGTTTTTAATGAGCTTAGCTTCCTGTTCACGGATGAAGGTTTCATTCCCTGTTCCATTAGCCTGCTCATCCATATTCTTACAATATCGCTGTCGATTTCAGATGGATTGAAACTACCAGTCTCTTCTACAACAAAATCTTTGAACTGAGTGAGATCTATTAAATAAGAAATCTCCGTCTGAGAAGAGTAGTTCTTCTCATAACGGAGATATTCTGTAAATTTTTCTTTCCACATTCAGTAGCCCTCAATGAAAACATTTGAACTACGAAGTTAAAGAATATATTCAGAATTCGGAAATTTTATTCTTCGTTTTCTTGCATTTTCTGAACGTAAACAGCGTGTTGTTTTTGTTTACGATTCTTCACAGAAGGTTTAATGTATGCCTGACGTCTGCGAAGCTCTTTAACTACACCTGTTTTTTCATATTTGCGTTTAAATTTTTTCAAGGCTCTTTCAATGTTTTCGCCTTCTTTTAATGGTACAATTATCATTTTATTTGAAATTTGTTAGTTTATTAGTTTGTGAATATTATTGCAAATGGGATTTATAGAAATATCAGTATAATCGTTTGCTATACCTGATTATCTATAATAATACTGTTTTAAAATTTTTTCCCTGTTCTCTGTTTATCTGAGTGTTGCAATAACCTCCTTTCTATTTGGGCTGCAAAGATAAGAATAAAAACATTATGATCAACCTCATAATCAGATTTTTTGTTGCTTTTTGCACTCATTTATGCTTTTATGTTTTTCAAATAATATTACATACCTACTTTATAGTTATAAGGGGTTTACCAAGCCCTTACTAAGTCCAGTGCCTCCACATTATTATATAAGGAAGATAAGACCGAGGTATGAGTAAATTATAATCCAAAAAAGAGGTCATCCGCAAGAAAACTTGGGATGACCTCTTTTATTATATATAAAATGT